>JAIVXD010000195.1:0-5374 GCA_048636195.1 Anaerolineales bacterium | reverse complement strand
CGCGAAGATATGAGCCAGGACGTGCGGAAGATTGTAAAGCAATTGCTCGATGAAGGGAGAGATGAGGCCCTGGTGCATCGTGAGGTGCTCAAGCCATGGGGTGCGTATAAGGTGCTGGATCGTGGGGAAGCATACCAGCTGGGATGGCTGGATGTGTTGCCGGGGGAACAGCTAAATTTGAAAAACCATATACACAGGTCTGCTCACTGGATTGTCGTGGCTGGTACAGCTACGGTGACGGTTAATGACAGGGTTGTAGATGTATGCTGTGGAGAGCATATACGTGTCCCTGAAGGGAGCCTGCATCGAGTTGAAAATAAGGGGAGTGAAAAACTCCGAATGATTGAAATACAAACGATGTCAGTTGTCGGTTGATCGTTGTCAATATATTGAAACTTGACATAACTTCTACAATACAAAAACGGAGCTTATTATGAGAATTGTACTTATTGGAACTGGATATGTGGGCCTGGTGTCCGGGGCCTGTTTGGCGGAGTTTGGCCATCATGTTGTGTGCGTAGATAAGGATCAGGACAAAATCGCTTCTCTGAAACAGGGGATTGTTCCAATATACGAACCCGGATTGAACGATATGGTCGAGAGAAATGTCTCACAAAGCAGACTTTTTTTCACCACGCATCTTGAAGAGGCGGTTGGGAAGGCCGACGCCGTTTTTATCGCTGTAGGGACACCATCGTCAAGAAGAGGAGACGGTTACGCAGATCTCACTTATGTTTATGCGGCGGCCAGGGAGCTGGCTCCCTTTCTGAAGGCCTATACTGTAGTGGTAGATAAGAGTACGGTCCCGGTCGGGACAGCGCGTCAGGTGAAGCGGCTGATAAAAGAGGCGAATCCGGATGCGGATTTTGACGTGGCCTCGAACCCTGAGTTTCTCCGTGAAGGGGCTGCTATTAGTGATTTCATGCGTCCTGACCGCGTTGTGATTGGCGTGGACAGTGACCGTGCTGCGGATGTGCTCAAAAGGGTTTACCAGCCGCTTTATCTGATTGAAACACCCATGGTGATTACAGGGCTCGAAACAGCAGAGCTAATCAAATACGCAGCTAACGCCTTTCTGGCCACCAAGATAAGTTTCATAAATGAGATGGCAAACCTTTGTGAGGCAGTGGGGGGAGATGTGGCGGGGCTGGCCAAAGGTATTGGGTTAGACGGTCGAATCGGGAAGAAATTTCTGCATCCCGGGCCGGGATATGGTGGTTCATGCTTTCCTAAGGATACCCTTGCATTGATCCGGGTTGCACAGGAGCATGGCTCTCCCTCTCGAATTGTGGAAACAGTAGTAGAGGTGAACGCGGCCCAAAAGGCCAGGATGATCTGGAAGATTCGTAATGCGCTGGGCGGAAGCGAAGCAGGTAAGACAATTGCCGTGCTGGGGCTTACGTTTAAACCTGAAACTGACGATATGAGGGAGTCGCCTTCATTGACGGTATTGCCGGCCCTCGTTGAGAAAGGAGCGATTGTTAGGGCCCATGACCCTCAGGGGATGTCTGCTGCCGAAAAATTAATGCCTGAATTACAATATTTTGATGATCCGTACGAAACTTGTGTAGATGCAAGCGGGGTTGTTCTTATGACTGAGTGGAACCAGTATCGAGCTCTCGATTTGAAGAGAATCAAAGATTTGATGAAAGATCCCGTTTTCATTGACTTGCGGAACGTCTATGATCCGAAAACCATGTCTGAGCTTGGTTTTTCTTATACGTGTGTGGGGAGAGCGAACGGATCGTAAAGGTTTGAGGCTGAAGGCAACAATAATGGAACATGAAAAAAAGACAGAAAAACAACTCACTGATGAACTGGAAGCCCTGCGGCAACGGGTAACCGAGTTGGAGGTATTGGAAGTAGAAAGGAATCGGACAGAGGAAGCCTTGAGGAAGGCAAATACTTTTCTCAAGAATATATTGGACAGCTCATCTTCCATTTCCATTCTCTCTACTGATCTTGAAGGCAATGTGCTGTTCTGGAATACGGGTGCAGAAAACATATTTGGATACAAGGCTGATGAAATGGTCGGCCGGGAAAAAATAGATATTCTATATTCTGATGATGAAACAAACAAGGTAACAAAGGAACTCAGCGCATCATTGTTGAAGGATAGGGAGGGAAAAAGTTGCGAAATTAAAGAAAGAACAAAAAATGGGCGCGAACTTTGCATACACCTGACATTAAGCCCCAGGTTCGATGAGAATGGTGAAATTGTGGGAATCCTGGGGATTGGTGAAGATATCACTGAACGCGTGCAGGCGGAAGAAGCGCTCAAAAACAGCCAGGAAAAACTCTATCAGGCACAGAAGATGGACACTCTTGGGACCTTAGTTGCTGGTATGGCCCATGAGATCAACAATCCCATCAACCTGATTATGTATAATATTTCTCTTTTTCAGAAGGTCTGGCATGATTGCTTACCTGTTCTGAACCAATATGGAGGCAAAGAACCCGGTAGAAAGTACGGTGGCTTGACCTATGATTTTTTAGAAGAAAATTCAGACCGGCTGCTTTCCGATATGGATATGGCTGCAAATCGGGTGGCCAAGATTGTAAGCGACCTTAAGAACTTTGCCAGGCAATCAAATGTTGTCGATAAGAGTTCCATGCAGATTAATACGGCAGTGGAAAATGCTTTGCGACTGGCTCAAACCAGCCTTCGGAAGTCAGGAGTTGAACTTGAAGTTGATCTTGCCAGTGATCTTCCTTCGCTGAAAGGGAATCTCCAGAATATTGAACAGATAATTTTGAATTTAGTCATAAACGCTGTCCAGGCGATAGATCACGACCAGGGAGTGGTCAGGATTGCCACCGGATTTCAGAATAAGGATAGACGAATATTCGTTTCAATAACGGACAATGGCTGTGGTGTTGCCCCGGACATTTCTGATAAGCTTTTTGATCCATTTGTTACTGATAAACAGGCTGAAGGAGGCACGGGACTTGGCCTTTCTGTAACATACAGTTTGGTTAATGCTCATGACGGAGAGATTGTTTTCCAGAGCCAAAAGGGAAAGGGAACAACCTTTACCGTGTTTTTTCCTACCGTTGTTAAAGAAGCAACAGGCAGGATTCTTGTTGTGGACGATGATAAATCGATTCGGGATATGCTGACAAAAGCACTTACCGAGGCAGGGCCTTACCTGGTGGAGGAGGCGTCCAATGGAATAGAGGCCTGCATCAAGCTCGGGACATATCGCCCGGACCTTCTCATTTTAGATATGTTTATGCCCGAGATGGATGGCCTCGAGGTCTGTCGCACAATAAAGTCGGAAACTGAGTTTTCCGATATGAATGTGATTATTACCACCGGATTTCCAGATCACCAGAAATTGAAAGAAGTTGCAGCATTGGGTTTTGACAGGATACATTACAAGCCTTTTAATTTATCGGATTTTCTTAAGGCAGTTAGCAATGTTTTCAACCAGGGTTTACCCTAACGCTGCATAAAACCTGTCGACAAAAACCGTTTCACTCTAAGGCATTTTTGTTCGGAGTTTTATGCAACGTTAGGGTTAAGACTCTTGGAAGGCTATTTAACTATGGAATCTATTCCCGACAATCATACCCCGATCCTTGTTGTTGATGACGACGTAGGTCTCCTTTCGAGTATCAAGGCCACCCTTGTCAGTTCGGGCATTCCTGAGCCAGCCCTTGTTTCTGATGGCAGGCGTGTCATGGACTTGGTCAGGGAGCACCGTTTTATGTTAGTTTTTTTGGACCTTGTCATGCCTCACATAAATGGTATGGAGGTTCTTCAACAAATAAAGAAAGAGTTTCCGGAAATAGAATGTGTGATTGTGACAGCCACTGACGATGTCTCCTCCGCAGTTCAGGCCATGAAATATGGCGCATATGATTATCTCGTCAAACCACTCAACAGTGAAAAGCTTATTATAGTCATCAATCGTGCCCTTGAGAGATATAACTTGCGACAAGGCCTGGCCCTTTTTGAAAAAAAGCAATCATTTTCAGACCTAAAAAACCCCCAGGCTTTTACTGATATGATAGCAGAAGATGAGTCAATGGCATTAGTATTTCATCAGGCTGAGTCTGTTGCTCCCACCGATTACAGTGTTGTCATTTCCGGGGAATCCGGGACCGGCAAAGAGATGCTGGCTCGCATAATACATGAATTGAGTAATCGTTCAAATGGTCCTTTTTTTGCGGTGAACATGGGCGCTTTTAGCAGAACGCTTTTTGAAGATGAATTCTTTGGACATACCAAAGGGGCCTATACAGGTGCTGTGAGCGAAAAAAAAGGCTTCTTTGAGGCTGCGCGGGGTGGCACGCTTTTTCTGGATGAGATAACTGAACTTGAACCATCGCTGCAAGGTAAACTCTTGAGAGTCCTGCAGGAGAGTGAGCTATACCGTCTGGGGAGCACAAGGCTTGAGAATGTTGACGTTCGAATTGTGGCAGCCACAAACCGTGACATTAACGGGGAAATTGAAGACGGGCGTTTTAGGGCTGACTTGTTTTATCGGCTAAATATGTGCCATATAAAGGTGCCACCGCTCAGTGAACGAAAAAAAGATATCTTGCCGCTGGCCCGCCATTTTTTAAAGATACACGCATTGAAAAATGAGAAGGAAATTGATTCATTGAGTCAGGATTTGGCCGGCCGTTTATTAGAATATCCCTTCCCGGGCAATGTTCGCGAACTGGAAAATATCATGGCAGCCGCAATACTCCTGGAAAAGGGGAAGGCCCTGACTTTATCTTCAGTTAGTACCCTGTTAGCTAATTCAGAACCAGGCCAGGGATGTAATCAGGAACTCATTACCCTGTCAGAGCTGGAAAAGTTGCATATTCAGAAGGTGCTTGAGGCAATGAATGGAAATCGAACACGGGCTGCAAAAATCCTGGGTATTGGCTTGAGAACGCTCCAGAGAAAAATAAAAACATTCGGTGCATTACCAACTGCGCCAATGTGACGCATGGTACGTCATTTTTGCGCACAAAGGCTAACCTATTGAAATAGCATATATAAACTTAAAGAACTGTACAAAATGGTATGCCGTAATGACGCAGTATTCTAACCTCATATAGTTTCCCTTACACGCATGTTTTCCTTCCTGGATTGGCATTCTCTAACCATTTGTAATTATAGACTAAATTAGGCTGTCCAGCCATTGCAGCGATTTGGCACGGTTTATGCTGTTTTAAAGCGCAGCGCAGGCATTTTCCACATTGCCGAGAGTGTTATCCGGGAAAGTGCCTGAAGTGAACTAAAGTTAAAAGTGCCTAAAGTTAAGGAGTCGCTTCGCTCCGTATACCATATTTAGAGGGAGCATTGACAATTGAAACAAAATTTTCTGTGCGCTTTGAACACAAATTTATTCATGCGTGAAAACAAAAACACGAA
>JAIVXD010000194.1:0-5375 GCA_048636195.1 Anaerolineales bacterium | reverse complement strand
CCTTTACGCCAACTGGCCGGAACTGGCCAAAGTCAAGAAGAAGGCTATTGAGGAGTCCAAGCCCGAGAAAGCCGTTATGGGTGCGCGCATCCCTGTGCATCCCGGAGCCCTGCGTTATTACAAAGAAAAAGGCTTCGCGAAGTAGCCACCTTTTCAGGGTCCGTTCGCCAGGACGGACCCGACTTATGTCCAGTTACGGTTTATACCCGCCTCATGCGAGTTTTCCCCTCAATTGAGGGGGTGCTTGGTACCCAATACCACCTGATTGAGCATCACTCAATTAGGGTATCCATTTAATAATGAGGATCAAAAGTTGACTAATAGCGGAGGAAAATTAGAGTACCACGAGAAACGCACAGAGAGCGTCCTGGAGTTTCTTCTTGCTCAGAAGAAGGGGCTTATCACCTACTGGCTGGAGTTGTTAGTATGTTTGCTCTCTCTATCTCTGAGCTTGTACCATATATACGTGGCATATGCAGGCTCGTTGGAGGCCCATGCCTTTCGCTCTACTCACCTTGCCTTTGTGATGACTCTTTGTTTCCTGCTGCGGCCCCTGGGACGCAAAAAATGGACTGACCCAAAGAATGCCTGGTTTCTGCTGGATATGCTCCTGGTATTGCTTACAGTAGGCGTTCAGGTATATACCCTGTGGGACCTGGAGGCCTTTATCTTCCGCCGTGGCGATTTAGTCGGGCTTGACCTTTGGGCCGGCACGATCATGTTGATTCTCCTTTTGGAGGCCACCCGCCGCGCGGTGGGCTGGGCCATGGTGATTATTCTGACCTTTTTCCTGGTCCAGACCTCTTTTTCAGATTATTTCTTCAGCATATTCTACGGTCCGCCTACTTCCTGGTTCAGCATTATTGACTATATCTTTATGCGGGAGAATGGTATTTACAGCATCCCTTTGATGGTGATGGCCACCTACATCTTCCTGTTCATCCTTTTCGGGGCCATACTGGTACGGTCGGGCGCAGGGCGTTTCTTTATCAATGTGGCCATGGCCCTGACCGGCAGCAAGGTGGGCGGCCCGGCCAAGGCCTCGGTAGTCGCCTCCTGCCTCATGGCTTCGGTATCCGGCTCGGCAGTGGCCAATGTAGTAACCACTGGCAGCTTCACAATTCCCCTGATGAAGCGAATCGGATACCGGGATTACTTCGCCGGTGCGGTGGAGGCATGTGCCTCATCAGGTGGGCAGATTATGCCGCCGGTAATGGGCGCGGCTGCCTTTATAATTGCCGAATTTCTCAACATACCATATATGGAAGTGGCTATGGCTGGCCTTATTCCGGCCTTGATTTACTTTTTCTCGATTTTCGTTATGGTTCACTTTGAGGCCCGCAAGCGAAATCTGCCAACCATAACCCCTGAAGAATTGCCCGTCTTTAAAGAGGAGGTCATGAGGGGAGGGCACCTGTTTTTGTCAATCGTTGTCATAGTAGTGCTTATGGTCATCGGTTACACGCCAATGTTCGCTGCATTCTGGGCCATAATCTCCATCCTGGTGTTGAGCTCTCTTCGTAAGGAAACCCGTATGACACCTGTGGGCATTCTGAGTGCATTGGAGGAAGGGGCACGGTTGGCGGTGCCGGTTTCCATTGCCTGTGCGGCTGCCGGCGTCATTATAGGGTGTGTCTTTGTCTCCGGCTTAGGACTGAAGTTCACTAATGTAATCGTCAGCCTCTCTGGCGGCAACCTGTGGATTGCACTGGTGCTTACCATGATTGCTTCCTTGATTCTGGGCATGGGGCTTACAACCACAGCGGTCTACATCACACTTGCCGCCCTGGTGATCCCAGCTCTGGTCCAGATGGGTGTGGAACCCATCTCGGCTCATTTATTCGCCTTCTATTTTGGCCTGGTTTCAGCCATTACGCCTCCGGTGGCCCTTGCCTCCTTTGCCGCGGCAGGCATAGCAGGTTCCAACCCCATGCAGACGGGCGTGCACTCCTTTCGTCTGGGAATAGCTAAATATGTGCTTCCCTTTGTGTTCGTCTTTACACCTGGAATGTTGTTTGTGGGTAATTGGCACCAGATAGTCCTGGCTATCATAGGCGGTTTTGCCGGCATTTATGCACTAACAATTACCACCGAGGGCTGGTTACTGGACAAAGTGGGCTGGCCTGTCCGTATCTTAATGGCCATATGCGCGCTATTATTTTTCACGCCAGGGCTTAATGTTTCATTTGCCAGATTCAGCCTGGATCTGCCTCAGTGGGTCACTTTCTTTGCCGCCTTGGTTATTTTGGTTGTGGTTTTGTTCCTTCACTTTTCCAGACATAGAGATTCGAGCGGGGGGGTAACGGTATGAGCACGCGACGCAAATTGGAATGGCTGATCCTGGCCGCAACAGCAGGTCTTTTGATCTTTCTCAAGTGGCTTCACATAGGCGTGACCAATTACAATATATTTCTGTTGATTCTTATAGGGTGGAGCCTTGGAGTTATCCTGGCTTTCCGTGTCATGTCAGGGCTGGATCGGTCAGAGCAGAACTAAAGATACTATCCTTATTGTTGGTTCATTTACTGCAAAAAAATTTCACAATAACTTTCGCTATGTTAATCAATATGGGCAGGCTGTTAAGGCAAACAGCACTTTGTTTTTCAGATAGGACGGCTCTGGTCAATATTGAGCGTAACCGGAGGTTTACCTTCTGGCAGTTGCACGAGTTGACCAACAAGCTGTGCAATTTGATTAAAGAAAAATTTGGCCTTTATGAGGGGGACGTCTACGCTACTCTCCTTGAAAATGACAACATGGGGCTTTTTCATTTTTGGATGACCAAGTCCCCGGCCACCGCACTGTGGTTAGACATAAGGGAGTCTGTAGAAGAACAACTCAACCAGATAGATTATGTCCAGCCCCGTTTGATCTTTATTGAAGCAAAACTCCTGTCACAATACTACGAACATCTCAGCAATAGAGACATAAGCATTGTATGTATGGATGAAACAAAAGAGGCCCTGCCAAACGTGCACTATTTCTGGGACCTGCTGGATGAAGCATCCTCTATGGAACCTTCAATGGAGTATGTGGTAGATGATGTGGAACAGCATATCTGTCTCTTGAAATTTACCGGAGGTACTACTGGTAGGGCCAAGTGTGTCATGTTTTCATTATCAAATATTTTGAGCCCGGGATGCAATCCAGTTCATTATTATGAAGTTTTGCCATTCGACTATCCCAAGGCCTTGCTTTCGTCGCCAATAACCCATGTGGCGTCCGGCCAGATGGTGATTCCTGTGTATCTAAAAGGGGGTACAGTCGTTACAACTAACAAGGCGGATATTGAGAGAATGGGCAGGATTATTGAGCAGGAAAAAATAGACTTTATCTACACAATTCCCACAGTACTCTACCGCATGTTAGACACGAACATGCCTCGAGAATATGATCTCAGTAGCCTCAAGACCATAAGATACGGTGCATCCCCGATTTCACCCTCCAAACTTGAAAGTTTGCTAAAGGAATTTGGGCAAATATTCGTGCAGGGATATGCCTCCACCGAGTGTTGGCCTCCTGCAACTGTCCTGGCAAGAAAGGATCACGGAACCGACACCGAAGAGCAGATCAAGAGACTGGGTTCCGTTGGACAACCGGTCCCCTGTGTGGAAATACGTATATGTGATGACAATGGACAGGATCTGCCCGTTGGCGAAAAGGGTGAAATATGGATTCGTGGACCAAATACGGTTAAGGGTTATTTTAAAGACCCGGAACAGACCATGGAAAATTTTTCTGCCAACGGTTTCTGGAAGTCAGGGGATATTGGTTTCATTGATGACAAAGGCTATGTATTCCTTGTGGACCGGAAGAAAGATATGATTGTCAGCGGGGGATATAACGTATATGCAACCGAGGTGGAGAACTGCATTAATCGTCATCCGGCCGTGCAGAACTGCGCTGTTGTGGGGATTCCCGACGAATACTGGGGTGAGGCCGTCTGCGGAGTCGTTGTGTTAAGAAAAGGAGAGGTAGTCCAACAACAAGCGTTGATTGATCACTGTAAACGGCATCTGGCAAGGTACAAGGCGCCTAAAAAGATAGACTTTGTCAATGCGCTTCCTCTTAGTCCGGTCGGCAAGGTTCTCCGGAGAGAGATTAAGAAAAAATTCTGGGCAGAAAAGGGAAGAGGGATACATTAACAGACATTTATTGAGGGAACGGTACTATGAGCCGGGGTAGATTACAGGATAGGGTTGCCATCATAACAGGAGGTGCAAGGGGAATAGGAAGGGCGATCGCCTTTAAAATGGTGAAAGAAGGCGCCTCGGTGATGCTGCTTGATCTTTTGGAAGATGAACTGGCGCAGGTAATTGCTGAGCTGAAGGCGCTTGGGGGCAATGCTTATAGTATAACTTCCGATGTTAGCGATAGAAGTGCCGTTAATGATGTAGTATCGCTAACTTTAAAGAAGCTGGGTACAGTTGACATTCTGGTTAACAACGCCGGGATTTCACTGGCTGATTCCCTTGAAGAAATCAAAGAAGAGGATTGGGACACTCTTGTCAAGATAAATCTCAAAGGCAGTTTTTTTTGCGTTCAATCCGTAATCCCCATCATGAAAGACAATGGATACGGAAAGATAATCAATATCAGCTCCAGGGCCAGTTTGGGCAAACTGAGCCGAACTGTTTATAGTGCTACGAAGGCGGGCCTTATAGGTATGACCAGGAGCATGGCCCTTGAACTTGCAAGATATGGTGTCAATGTAAATTGTGTTGCACCGGGTCCCATTGCTACAGAGTTGTTCAATTCAGTCAATCCGGAGGGTAGTGAAAAGACAAAGACTATTATTGATGCAATCCCACTGAAAAGGATCGGAAGGCCCGAAGACGTTGCTAATCTGGTAGCGTTTCTGACCTCTGATGAGGCATCTTTTATTACCGGTCAAACCATATTTATATGCGGGGGGCTGACTGTTGGTATGGCCCATTAGTACTTTAGTAATTATTTTTGTGCATTTTGTGGCAAAAACTTGTATTGGGCTATTTTCACTATCTTCAAATGATTGAATATTTTCGATTGAATATTGAATATTTAAGGAATTCTTTCCCTTATAAAAAAACTATCATAAAAATGACGGAGACACAAATATTCAATTGTCAATTCCGGCTTGCCCGGGTTAGGTTGATAGTACCTCAATTGAGCCAGGCACAATTGAGAAGGTATTTGGTATCGGGTATCCGGTACTGGATTAACATAAAAAGAAAAAGGGTAACTACGCAGGTTCAAAGTTCCATGGTTCAAGGTTAACTGATGAAAACTGCACGGTTTTGAGATATCGAGGGGTGGCACATTGCGCGTAACTGCTGCCGTTCATAGGTTCATCAACTATGTCAAGCAATATGAAAAATGCGACCCCGCCGCAGACT
>JAIVXD010000193.1:0-5384 GCA_048636195.1 Anaerolineales bacterium | reverse complement strand
TCCACCACAATCAGGTAGAGTGCCGGCACTAAAAGGAGAGTCAACACGGTAGCCACCAGCAACCCAAAGGAAATGCTTACAGCCATGGGAATAAGAAACTGTGCCTGAAAGCTCCTTTCCATTAAGAGGGGTAAAAGGCCGGCAATGGTGGTCAGGGAAGTCAGGATGACAGGGCGGAATCTGGCCTTGCCCGATTCTTCCACAGCCTGCCTCGTGGGCGTTCCTTTCCGTATTGCCCGATTGACAAAATCCAGCAGGATGATGGAGTCATTGACCACAATGCCCGAAAGGGCCACCACACCCAAAAGGCTCAAAAGCGTAATGGGCAAGCCCATTATCAAGTGCCCCAGGACGGCACCCACCATGCCAAAAGGCAGGGCCACCATGACAATGACGGGTTGAACATAGGAACGGAACTGAGTCGCCAGCAGGACATAGATCACCAGGATTGCAATGATATATCCCCTAAACAAGCTACCTACAGACTCGTTGGATCGCTGTCTCTGCCCTTCAAAAGAATACCTTACCCCGGGATAACGGCTCATCAGATCAGGAAGAAAACTGCTGCTCAGGTCCGTGAGGATACGCTCCGCATTGGCAACGCCCTCATCCAGATCCGATATGACGGTAATCTGACGCTGGCGGTTGGTCCTGTTTATTACAGAGTAACCGCGCCCATAGGCTACCTCTGCCACTTCTCCAAACGGCACCTCATGCCCCACAGGATCGCGGATCCGCATTTCTTCAATGGTTCCCAAGGTGCGTCGTTCCTGTTCAGAGTAACGAACCATAACCTTGACATCATCTCGTCCCCGCTGGAGGCGGACTGCTTCCTCTCCATAGAAGGCCTGTCTTACTTGCCTTGCCAGGCCAGCCAGGGTGATCCCCAGTGGCCGGGCAGAATCCTTGGCCTTCATTTTAATTTCTAATTTGCCGGGTTTGAAATTGTCTGTAATGTCAAATGTACCCTGATATCGGGCTATCTCAGATTTGAGTTCATTGGCCGCCTTTTTCAGTTCCACATAATCACGGCCTATCAGTTGAATTTCAATGGGGTTTCCTCCCGGGCCGCCAGTAAGGGTCGAAAAGGCAAGCCTCTCTGTACCAGGGATTTCACCCACCAGTTCTCTCCAGCGATTGACCACCTCGGTCACCGTAACGGAGCGTTCCTCGGCAGGGAGGAGTTCCAGAAAAACCTGCCCCGCGTGCCCTCCTGTTTCAGTGCCTCCAAAGCCGGGACTGGAAATAATCCCCGTAAGGCTGAAAGAGTGAAGGACAATATCTTTGCCATCCGTTTTTTCCCCGGAAAACTCCTGGTTCAGTTGTGGCACCGCGCCTTCGATTCTCCTGATTGTTGCATCCGTTAAACTGGCCGGTGTGCCCAGGGGATAACTCATTTGCACCTGAATGTAATTACTGGCAGGCTTGGGAAACACAACGTAAGGAACATGTCTGCCCTTGACCAGCCCAAAGATGATAATCAGCACACCCAGACCCACAACGAGACTGAAATAGCGGTTTTTTATGACGCGAGTGAGTGTGGGAGCGTATATGTGCTTTATGGTGTACTGAAGGCCGTTCTGGATCCGATCCAGAAACCGTGTGTGCCATCTTTTCTTTTTTACGGTCTTACGAGAGTCACGTTCCAGGGTCCCGGCAAGGTGTGCAGGAAGGATGACAAAGGCCTCCCAAAGGGAAACCGCGAGGATAGTAATCACGGCTATTGGAAGGATTTCCATGAATTTCCCCATAATACCACTGACATAGAGCAGCGGCATGAATGCAACAATGGTCGTACTAACCGCCATGAGCACAGGCACCCCCACCTCCCCCATACCCTCGATGACGGCCCGGATGGGGGGTTCGCCTCTCTCATAATGGGCGTAAATGTTTTCCCCAATAATGATGGCATCATCCACAAGGATACCGAGAGTCATGATAAACGCAAAGAGGGACATCATGTTGATGCTTTCACCCATCCAGTAGAGCACGTAAAAAGCGGCCATAAAAGAAATCGGGATGCCGAGTGCCACCCAGAAGGCCAGGCCAATGCGTAGAAACAGGGCAAGGCAGATAAAGACCAGGATGATTCCCTGTATCCCGTTTCTCACCAGGAGATCGATCCGGTCTTGAACAATGAGAGATAAGTCACCCCATGGTGCCATACTGATCCCAGGGGGAAGTTTATGTGCATTTTCCCGGATGTAGCTGTGCACCACGCGGGCGATGTTGATAAGATCTTCGTCTCGCGTTTTTCTAACCTGGACCAGGGCGGCAGGCTGGCCATTGAAACGGCCCTTTTGCTCTGTATCCTGAAATCCGTCTATGACATCAGCCAGATCACCTAAACGGATAATTGTGCCATCGGTAAGCGTGATCAAGGGGATTTCTTCGAAATCCTTTCCCGTATATCGCTGTCCTTTCGCTCGAATCAGCACCTCGCCCCCGGCAGCCTTAATAACCCCGCCTGGAAGATCGAGACTTCCGGTTCTCACCGCGGCTGCAATCTGATCAAAGGTCAGCCTGTAACGTCTTAGATTCTCTTCGGAGATTTCAATAGAGATCTCGTATTCCCGGACCCCGGCAAGGTTCACCTGTGAGATGTTATCGAAGGTTAAGAGATCCTCCCGCACCCTCTCTGCCACCTTGCGAAGGGCCAATTCGGATACATTTCCGTAAATGGCGATGTTGATGGCCTCTTCCCTGAATGTGACCTCCCTAATCAGGGGGGTCTCCGCCTCCTCGGGGAAAGTGTCTATGGTATCGACCTGGGTCTTAATATCATCGACAACCTTCTGGGCGTCGCCCACATCCTCTTTCAGTTCCAGAAGAATAGTGCCAACCCCTTCCTGTGCCTTGGAAATAATTTTTTTAATGCCCTCGACAGACTGTATCTTTTCTTCGATCTTGACGATGATTCCTTCTTCGATCTCCTCCGGGCTGGCACCAGGATAAACCACCTGGATATAGATCCTATCCAGGGAGAATTGGGGAAATACCTCCCGCGTCATGCGTGTCAGCGCCAAAAGGCCCATGATGATCACTAAGACCATCAGCAGATTGACCGTGACCCTGTGTTCAACAGACCATCGGGCAAGCGATTTCATCCTGATGCTCCCGTTTGGTCAGACTTCGGTTTTATGCGCACCTTCATTCCCTCTGTAGCGACACCAGGAAAACGTGTAATGATTTGATCTCCTTCTTCAATCCCCTCTTTGACGTACAACTGATTGTCCACACGCCTGAATATCTTGACAGACTTGATGTGTACTTTGCCATCGTCCACCACGTAAACGCTATTGTCTTCATGAACCGCCTCCCGGGGAAGGAGGTACAGATCATCCACTCGTTTTCCTACGATTTCCACCGTGACAAACATCCCTGGCATGAGCGGATGTCCGGTTCCGGGATGACCATCTTTTATTTCTATTATTACCGGCAAGGTGCGGGTGGTTTCTTCCATCTGCCCCTTAGTTCTGGATACAAAACCCTGCCAGTGAATTTTCTGCCCTGCCGCACTAAATGTGACCCGGGCCCTGGCAGGTGGATCACCTTTCAGATTTACGGTTTTTCCTGAGTCAAAATGAAGCCATACAATGTCCTGGGGCGGGATATGGACCTCCACCTCCATAATTCCGACGTTATACAGGTGCGCTAATTTCGTCCCTGCGGTCACATATTGGCCTGTTTCTGCAAGTTTTTTTGCCATACAGCATTCAAAAGGGGCTCGGATTTCTGTCCGCTCCAGATCCAATTGAGCCTCTTTCATTTGTACCAATACAGACTGGCGCTGGGCTTTTAAAAGATTGATGCGGGGTTTAATAAGTGCCAGGGAATTTTCAATCTCCTGAGCCTTTTGGCGGCTCGTCAACCATCTCTGCTGGGTTTGATCCAACAGGGTCTGAGAAACCACCTTCCGCTTTGCAAGGGCCTGATTACGTTCGTATTCTGCTTTTACAAGCCCAAGGTCCTCTTCAATGATTATCAAGGATGCCTGAAGGTTTTTCCTCTCCTGGGAAATCCGAACTACTTCCGCATCCAGCCGCTTTATTTCCGTACGGAGGCGGTCCACGTTAAGGCTGTAGCTGCTTGGATCAATACGCATCAAAAAGGCACCTTTGGGGAAATATATTCCTTCCTCAAAGTCAGGAGACATTTCTACAATCCTTCCGCGCACCTCTGCCGTGAGGCTCAAATTTTCTCCCGAACGTACTGTCCCGTAAGCCCGAATGATCATGTTTTGAGAGGTTTTGTGGGCTTTGAATGTCTCTACAAGAGTCACCGGATTCACAACAGTCCGGCGTGTCGGGTGTGGCCGGATCTTGATCAAGACCGCAGCAATGGCCCCGGCAATGATTAAAACCAGGGCGATTCTCAAACCTTTTATAAATATCCGGCCGGTATTTTTAGTCCCGGTTTCCACAGTTGTCATCAACCTATTTTTCCTTCCAGACAGGTTTTCGTTTTTTTAGAAAAGCATCTACCCCTTCCTGCGCATCTTCAGTCACACAAAGTGCCGCAAAGGTTTCATTTGAATATTCCAGCGCTTTTCCGAATTCCATGTCCGACATGCCATAAAATGACTGTTTCCCCATTTGAAGGGCCAAAGGGCTTTTTTCAGCCAGCTTGTTGGCAAGGGCCATAGTTTCTTTCTCCAGTTGATCCGCAGGCACTACCTTGTTTACGAGACCCCACTGTTCAGCATCCCTGGCATCTATCATGTCTCCGGTGAGCAGCATTTCCATACAACGCTTTCTGCCAAGTGATCTGGACAAGGGGACAGCAGGGCCCATGCAGAAGAGGCCCACATTAATTGCAGTAGTCCCGATCTTGGTGCCTTCCGCAACAATAGCCAGATCACAGGAAGCAATGAGACCGGCACCATTTGCCACGGCATAACCATGGGCAGAAGCGATAACTGGTTTCTTCATGTATGCAATCACATTGCTCATTTGCTCCATTAATCCCACCCATGCACGATACTCCTTCAGGGATTTCCCAAAAAACTCTGCCACATCGATGCCGGTGGAAAAGGCCTTACCAGCCCCTTTTACCACAACAACCCGGACTTTGGTTTCATTATCCAGTTGAATTAATGCCTGGTTCAATTCAGTTGCCATTTCTGAGCTGAAGGTATTGAACTGCTCGGGACGATTCAGAGTGATGATGCCCACATGATTTTCGTGTTCCACAATTACGGTATTGTAAGACATTTGTTACCTCCTTTGTACTTAGGTTCAAAGTTCCATGGTTCACGGTTTGTGATTCCCCGCTGTATTCTCATTTACATTTTTTACATAGTCAATAGCCCTCATTGCAAGTAGAATATGTTGAAATCAACAATTCAGCAATTTTAGACACTTGAAAATGAGCCCTGAATCACA
>JAIVXD010000192.1:0-5391 GCA_048636195.1 Anaerolineales bacterium | reverse complement strand
AAATCCGACCCCGCCGCAGGCTAAACAACCCTGAACCCTGAACTGTGAACCTGACAACCTGAGTAGTTACGATATGTTTCAATATATTCATTGAGATTTGGGATTTCAAGCCCCATATTCCTGCCATATTATATTGACTCACGCATTCGATTCAAATAACCTTATAAAAATGGTAAGCGTTCACAGGTGAACGGTTCAGATTTGTGAGGTGAGCCCACAATCTCTGAGCCTTGAATCCCGCTTTCAGCGGGAACCTCTGAGCCCGTGAACGGTTACGTCAGGTTTTAGAACATAATCTATTTTCTCACAAAAGGCAGGCAATAACAAATGGTTTCGAGGCTGGAAATCAGATTGAAGAAGGAATTGCTGGATGCTGAAGGTTCCGGGATAAGGCGAAAATCAAGCGAGTATTTCGGGTTTGAAGTCGAGGACATTCGGGTAATCCGGGTGTTGACCATCGACGCAGACCTGGAGCAGGCTCAATTAGCGCAAATCCGAACAGAAATATTCACCAATCCGGTTACAGAAGAATCTTCTTATTCTCCCATAGCCACTGACTTTGAATGGCTCATATGGATAGGATTCCGCCCGGGTGTCAGGGATACGGCTGGGAGCACAGCGGCTGAAGCCATTGAAGACCTTACAGGATTCAAGTTCAGACCGGATGAGGCCGTGTATTGCTCAAAGCTTTATGAAATCAGAGGGAATCTAACCGAGCCGCAGGTTCAAAAAATTGCCAGCGATTTGCTGGCCAATGACATAGTTCAACAATGGAAAATATATTCAAAGACGGACTGGCGCGCTGACGAAGGAATCGGGTTTTTAGTTCCAAGAGTCATTATTGATCATGAACCTGAGCTAAGCACTATTTCCATCAAAACTGACGAAGAATTAAGAAAAATCTCCCTTGAACGTAATCTTGCGCTCCAGGACAGGGACATACCTGTTATAAGACAGTACTTTTTGAGAGATGATGTCCTTAAAGATAGGAAAAAAGTCGGCCTGGATCCGCCCACAGACGTGGAGTTGGAATATATTTCTCAGGCTCGCAGCGACCACTGTAACCACAACACCTTTAGGGGTCTTTTCAGATACCATGACCTGGCCACGGGAAATCGGGAAACTGTCGACAATCTGTTTAAATCCTGTATTGAAGCCCCCACCCTGGAGATCAAGGGGGAAAAAGATTGGGTTATATCGGTTTTATGGGACAATGCCGGAGTGGGACGCTTTGACGATCATTACTATTATGTGATTACCGGTGAAACACACAACAGCCCGTCCAACATGGAAGCTTACGGAGGTTCAATTACCGGGATCGTAGGCATTTACCGGGATCCCATGGGCACTGGAAAAGGTTCAAAACTCATACTTGGAATGTATGGCTACTGTGTTGGTCACCGGGATTACGACGGAGAACTGTTGACCCACCTTCACCCTCGTCGCTTACTTGACGGAATCATTGAAGGAGTAAAAGATGGTGGGAATAAAAGCGGAATTCCTACCCCTTTCGGATTGCTCCTTTTTGACAAGAACTATATCGGCAAATGCCTCGTCTTTGTAACGGCCATGGGTATCATGCCAGCCCAAATCGGTCATGAGTCGTCTCACAAGAAAACAACCAGCCCTGGAGATCTCATCATAATGTCGGGAGGTAGAGTTGGCAAAGACGGGATCCATGGGGTGACTGCTGCGTCCGAGACCTATAGCGAGCACACACCGGCGGGTCACGTGCAGATCGGGGACCCATACACCCAGAAAAAGATGCACGACTTCCTGCTTGAAGTAAGGGATGAAGAGCTCATATCCTTCATCACGGACAATGGGGGTGGGGGATTATCCTCCTCCATTGGCGAATCTGCCTTATTCAGCAACGGCTGTCGAGTGGATCTGGACAAGGTACCCCTGAAATATTCTGGTTTAGACCAATGGGAAATCTGGGTTTCCGAATCTCAGGAAAGAATGACCATTGCGGTTAAGCCACAGGATGTAGATCGTTTCATGGAGCTCTCAGCCAGACACGCGGTAGAAAGTACTGTCATAGGAGAATACAACGATTCCGGTTACCTTCAATTGGATTACAAAGGGAAAACATGCGCCTATATCAAGATGGACCTTTTAGAATCCGATTTCCCCCAGTGGGAGTTTGATGCAGAGTGGGTCCCTCCCAGGATGAGGGGCTTAACAGAGCCTGTCTTGAGTGAGCCCGAAGACCACAGCGCTCTCCTTAAAGCAATTCTCTCTCGCCCAAATGTGTGCGCCCGTAACTGGATCGCAAGGCAATACGATCATGAAGTGCAAGGTGGCAGCGTGATAAAACCCCTGACCGGTAAAAGACGGGACGTGCCCAGTGATTCTGTAGTCGTAAGGCCTATACTCGATTCCAACAGGGGCATCGCCGTTTCCCAGGCGCTCAACCCTTTCTTTTCTGAAATCGATACCTACCATATGACAGCCGCAACCATTGACGAGGCCGTTCGAAAAATACTTGCCGTTGGAGGAGACCCCGGGCATCTCGGTGGGCTGGATAACTTCTGCTGGCCCACTATCGAGTATCACCCTACAGAAAATCCAGATGGCAAATACAAAGCTGCCCAGCTTGTCAGAGCCAATTGGGCGTTGAGGGACTACTGCCTCGCCTATGGAATACCACTGCTATCCGGAAAGGACAGCATGTATATTGACGGGAACCTTAAAGGACCATTCGGTGAAAGACACAAGGTGTCGGGACTTCCCACCTTAATGTTCACCATATGCAGCGTAATCGAAGATATTGCCAGGTGTGTCACCATGGATGCCAAATTTCCGGGTGACCTTGTTTATGTCCTGGGGGAGACCAAAAATGAGCTCGGCGGAAGCGAGTATTACCAGATGATGGGTTCCATAGGCCTCAATGTCCCCAAGGTGAATGCAAAAGAGGTCTGGCCTGGGTACCTGGCGCTGTACAAAGCCATTCAGGAAGGCCTGGTTTCTTCCTGCCATGCCGTATCAAGGGGTGGGCTGGCAGTCCATCTTGCCATGGTTGCAATGGCAGGTGAACTGGGGATGGAAATCAATCTCACCTCAATTTCCCGCGCTTCCGGGCTCACAGTGAGCCAAACCCTATATTCGGAGTCATGTGGCCGATTTATCATAACTGTACCGCCTGAAAAAAAGGAAACGTTTGAGGAACTTTTCGCTGGTATAAAAATGGCTCAGGTGGGTATTGTGAGTGAATCGCCCCGTTTTTGTGTTAGAGATGGCAGAGGGGAGGCCATCATTGAAGAAGATACGTCAACACTAAAAAATTCGTGGAAAAAACCGTTCGGGGAATTAGTATAAGAATGAACCCAATAGACCCAACAAACCCAAAGGCGTTGGTCCTCACAGGCTATGGGCTAAACTGTGATTATGAGACCGATTACTCTTTGAAATTGGCAGGCGCGGAATCCGAGAGAATCCACATCAACGAGTTGATTGCGACTGAAACGCCCGGCGCAAAGATATCATTGGAGGGCTACCACATCCTCGTCTTCGGGGGAGGATTCAGCTGGGCTGATGATCATGGCGCCGGGGTCCTTATGGCCTCAAAGCTCAGGCAGCATTTAGGTGAACAAATCGAGCAGTTTATTGAAGACGGCAAGCTGATATTCGGAATATGCAACGGTTTTCAGTGTCTTGTTAACCTTGGCCTCCTTCCGGCTTTCGAATATCAATATAACAAAAGGTGTATTGCGCTTACATGTAATGACTCAGGCAATTTTATAGATGACTGGATAAACCTTAAAGTCAATTCAGAATCACCATGTGTATTTACTAAAGGGATTACCAGCATCGAACTCCCTGTCAGACACGGAGAAGGAAAGTTCTACGCAGCGGACGAGGACATTGACCGTCTCTTTGAAAACAACCAGGTCGTAATGCAATATGCCGACGAAAACGGAGATGCGGCCCGTGGTCAATGGCCCCTTAATCCCAACGGATCTCTAAAAGACATTGCCGGAATATGTGATCCCAGCGGCCGAATATTTGGCCTGATGCCCCATCCGGAGGCATTCAACCATTATACCAACCATCCGGATTGGACCAGAAAAAAGGAAGTGACGAGCCGTCAAGGCAAGTTGGAAATTACCGAGGAGGGGGAAGGGATTAAGATCTTCAGGAATGCTGTTGAATATGTCAAAAAATCATTCGGGCGTTCTTAACATGGGTATTCTTAATCCTTGACATAATCATACAACAGGTGTATCTACCAATTCTTTGCATTCATCCCCTAAAAGGAGAAGTATAAATGGCTGGAAATAGAAAAAAGACAGAAGCAATTCGTGACAGGAAAGCGAAACCGAATAAGGGCAACCTGAAGAAAAACCTTGCGCGCATTCAAAGGAATACCCAACGGCTTAAAGAGCTGGCATCAGAGTCGGAAACATAGCCATACCCAGAGAAAATACATTTCAGCTCCTGCCGTTCTATTTTAAGCCCGCCAAACCCCCTTTGCCTCATGCAAACCTTGCTATGATATTTGTCAAGTGGTAATAAAAGATATCCTTTTGCATGGAAAACGATCAGGAGATCCAATACCATGACACTCCGTTGTATCATTGTGGATGATGAACTCCCTGCTCTTGATGAATTATCCCATCTCTTGACTGAGATAGAGGGTGTGGATGTATTGGCCTGCGTTGATAATGGACAAAAAGCCCTGACCAAAATCAAAGAGCTGAAACCTGATGTCGTCTTTCTGGACATCAAAATGCCTGGCCTAAATGGGTTTGACGTGGCAAAAGAGATTCTCACATTTAAGCACTCTCCTTTGATCGTTTTTGCCACGGCTTACGATGAATATGCTATAGATGCATTCGATGTAAAGGCCATCGATTATATTCTCAAGCCTTTTTCAAAAAAGAGATTGGGGAAGACCGTTCAGCGGTTAAGAGAGGTCGGGGCAAAAGCCTTAAATCCATCGGATTTGAGAGATATCATAGATAAGTTAAAGGGTAATTTATCAACAAGGGAGTTCATCAGGGTATCCGTTCTCGATAACGGGAAAATCAGGCTCCTCTCTCCTCAGGAGGTGTTTTTTTGCAGCGCTCATGAAGGCAGATCCAGGGTCTATGTCAGGGACAAATCCTTTCCCTGCCCGGCAACACTTAATGAGTTGGAGGAGCATTTAGAGGTGCGGAATTTTCTCCGAGTTCATCGCAGCTTTCTGGTGAATTTGAGCCACATCAAGGATATTGTTCCCTGGTTCAATGGAAAATACCTGATCACCATGCAGGATAGCCAGTCAACAGAAATTACGGTAAGTCGAAACAATGTCAAAACCCTGAAAAAGGTGCTCGCACTTTGAACTGAGAACCCCTTTTTCCCTTAGGGCTCATACATAAATGAGCCAATTTCGCATCCCACCTT
>JAIVXD010000191.1:0-5405 GCA_048636195.1 Anaerolineales bacterium | reverse complement strand
AAAAAAAAGGGTTAATCCCGCCCTGCGGGATTAACCCTTTTAAAACATTGTGTTTTATTGGTGCCGAGACGCAGAATTGAACTGCGGACACGGGGATTTTCAGTCCCCTGCTCTACCGACTGAGCTATCTCGGCATAAAAACGATTGGATTATAGTTCCAATGGACAATCAGGTCAAGATCAAAAATCACGAAACGATTTTATTACTTGAAATCAAGACGATTTGAGGTCAGTTCCATCCAGATCAAGGTCCAGGTTTAGGTCCTCGAGCTCCATATCCTCTGTTTTGATGGGTTGGTTAAGGTTCTTAGTTGGTTCCTCCAGGGCTGAAGCCAAACCTTCCAAATCAATAGGGACATCGTCTTCTGCTTTCTCTTGAAGTTTCACCTCAGAAATTGGTCCCGATTCACTTCGCGATAGATCGTCAAGGTTAAAGCCTGTTGTTTCTTCATCCGCTTCAACAGCTTCAAAAAGGGCTGTTTTTTCAGGATCTCCACCTTCAGTCGGCAAAAGATCCGAATCAACAATCGTCTCAATTTCTGCTGCATCTTCAGCCTGCGCGGGCTCAAATCGAGCATCTTCAATGGGGAGATCTTCAATATCCAGGGATAGATCGGCAGCATCCTCTTTAGGTGTTTCATCCCATACTTCATCCAGCGTGGTTTCCAGCTGCATGTCAAATTCCTGACTGTCTTTAAATGTCTTTTCCATGGCTTCAATAGCCTGGGAGTCTTCCAGGCTGAGGCCTTCTTCCTCTTCCAATACTGATGCTGTGTCCTCGGATACCTGGACGCTGATATCGGCATCTGTATCACTGGCTTCTCCGGTCAGCGCTTTCAGCATAGACAGCGGAGCTGCTTTATATGAGGGCAAACTCATTTTATCCCTTAGCGCGGCAATATTTTTGTTACATTTCGGACAGACTTCATTATAGTCAAAACTTATATAACCACATTTCGGGCATTTCATTTTAGCCTCCAGCAATATAGTGAAGCAATAATATGTCTCGTAATTCCAATCCCGCCATGGCGGGATAAGCGAAATGTACTAACTTGAAATCTATTTAATCTAAAATAAAAATTATATATAAAAATAACATTATTCTTGCTAATTGTCAAGGAATCAGCAGCACCATCAGCAATTCTAATTATGAACTTATGACCTTGTTAATGCAGGACCGTGGAGACCATAATTGGAATTGCTGCAGCACCATGAGGCTGATCAAGGTTATGCATAAACAGTACGTGGCGTTAAATCGGGCTACGCTTTATTCCTTTCCAAGATAGACGCCCGCATAATCAAACGTACTCAAAGGTTGCCCCTCTGAAAACGCCTGCGCATCTGTTATTTCGCCTACAAAGAGGGTGTGATTACCCGGGCTGTAACTGGCCTTCACCTCGCATTCCATGTATCCGAGACACGACGTCAGAACAGGACAGCCCGTTTTTCCTCTGGTCCATGGCGTGGACGCAAATTTGCTCTCAGGGTCAGGACCCTTAAAATGTTCGATCAGATGGGCCTGATTTCGGGCTAAAACATGTAGTGCAAAATAGCCGCTTTGAGCTATCAGATGATGGGAATAGCGGTTTGGATGGATGGCAACCATGACCATAGGCGGATCATACGATATCTGGGAGACCCAGGAAGCGACCATCCCATTAACTTCTTCCTTATAGGAGGTAGTAAGGATATAAATGCCATAAGTCATCTTTCCAAGTGTTTTAAGCAGTACTTTTTCCATGCCCGGTCTTGCCTTGTTTTCAGGATTTCCGGCAGTCTTTTATGGCGTCTCTGGCCAGTTGATCGCAACGTTCATTATCCGGATGTCCATTATGGCCCTTAATCCATTCCCATTCGATTTTGTGCGGTCTGCTTAACTTTAACAGGTCTTCCCACAATTCCCTGTTCAAAACGGGCTTTTTCTGTGAATTTATCCAATTCCGCTTGATCCACCCGTGTATCCATTTTGTCATGCCCATCACAACATATTTGGAATCAGTGACCACCCTTATTTTACAAGGTCGTTTGAGTTGCCGCAATGCCTTGATGACGGCCATCATTTCCATGCGATTGTTGGTGGTCATGGGCTCGCATCCGGAAATCTCTTTAGTGTGTTGGTCATATTTCAAAACAGCGCCGTAACCGCCAGGCCCGGGGTTCCCACTGCAGGCCCCATCGGTAAAAATTTCCACTATTTTTTGCTTTTTTTGGATTACCATTCTTTAGTTCATTCAGTCTATCGATTATAATTTGACGTCTCGGAATTTCTATCCCGCCAGGGCGGGACTAAAATTATAGATATTTATTGGGGCTTGGTGATTTTGCCTCATGCATGGAATAATGGAATGATGGAATATTGGAAAGTCGAAGATCCCGTCTTTAGCGGGATTGGACTTTGACAAGTATTCTTCCATTTATTAATACTTTTCACCTCCTTGTCAAGAAAAGTGTTGTCAATATCCCAATACCCCATTTTTCCAAAACCCATTATTCCATCGTTCCATCATTCCAACATTCCAATTGAAGCGAAACCCCTTAGTTCCAAATTGAGCATTTAGACGTTAACCGGTTAACTTCCATAAAAGCCTACTCAAATACTAAATTACCATCCCTTACATCCATTCTCAAATGATCCCCTTCTTTAACAGATCCGTCTAAGATTTTCATGGCCAAAGGGTCCTGAACAAGGTGCTGAATGGTCCTCTTGAGGGGCCTTGCACCATACACCGGATCAAACCCGGAATTGGCAATAAACTCTTTTGCCTTATCCGTTAGTTCTAAGGTGATCTTGCTGGCCTCGAGACGCTTAGCCAAAAGTCCCATTTGGATTTCCACGATCTTTTTGATTTCCTCGGGACCGAGTGAGTTGAAGATTACGATCTCATCAATCCGGTTCAGGAATTCAGGCTTAAAGGTGGACCGGAGAGCATCCATCACCCGCTTTTCCATCTCAGGGCTGTTTGTGTCCCCCAATTCCTGTATCCATTGTGTTCCCACATTGGAGGTCATGATAAGAACGGTGTTTTTAAAATCCACCGTCCGGCCTTTCCCATCTGTCATCCTGCCGTCGTCCAGGATCTGGAGCAGGACATTAAACACATCGGGATGAGCCTTCTCAATCTCATCGAATAGGACCACAGAATATGGATGTCTTCTCACGGCCTCTGTCAGGTAGCCACCCTCATCATACCCCACATAGCCCGGGGGAGCGCCTATGAGCCTTGCAACTGAGTGTTTTTCCATGTATTCTGACATGTCAACGCGCACCATGTACTGCTCATCGTCAAAAAGAAATTCCGCTAAGGCCCTGGCAAGTTCTGTCTTGCCCACGCCGGTAGGTCCCAAAAATATAAAAGACCCTATTGGTCGATTGGGATCCTGCAATCCGGAACGAGCGCGGCGAACTGCATTGGCCACAGCAATGGTTCCTTTTTCCTGGCCGATCACCCGCAGGCCTAAACGATCCTCCATCTTCAAAAGCTTCTCTTTTTCACCTTCCATCATCCGTGAGACAGGGATTCCGGTCCATTTGGCGACCACTTCTGCAATATCTTCACTGTCTACCTCTTCCTTGAGCATCTTTTGATCGGCCTGGAGTTCCTCAAGTTTCTTGTTTTCTTCGTTCAGGCTTTTCTCCAGCTCTATAAGAGTTCCATACTTGAGTTCCGCGGCCTTAGTGAGGTCTCCCTGTCGCTCAGCAATCTGCGCATCAGATCTGGTGGATTCGAGCCTTTCCTTGATATCTCTGATATTGGAGATGGTTTCCTTTTCCCTTTTCCAGTGGGCGGTCATCTCATCGGTTTGCCCCCTTAGTTCGCTCAAATCTTTCTCAATTTTTTTGAGTCGATCTTTGGATGCCTGGTCCTTTTCTTTCTTTAGGGCCTCTTTCTCTATTTCGAGTTGAGTGATTTTTCTCTGAATATCATCGATCTCTGCCGGCATGCTATCAATTTCAATCCTTAACCTGGACGTGGCCTCGTCCACGAGATCTATGGCCTTATCAGGCAGGAACCGATCCGTAATATACCTGTATGATAATGTGGCCGCGGCTACAAGGGCTGAATCCTTGATACGCACACCATGATGGACCTCGTATTTTTCCTTTAGCCCGCGCAGGATCGAAATAGTGTCTTCAACAGTGGGTTCTTCCACCATCACCGGTTGAAAGCGCCTCTCTAAGGCAGCATCCTTTTCAATGTATTTTCTGTATTCTTTTATGGTTGTGGCGCCTACGCACCTTAATTCGCCGCGCGCCAGGGCAGGTTTTAGCATATTGGAGGCGTCCACAGCCCCTTCGGCAGCACCGGCACCTACCATAGTATGTATCTCGTCTATGAAGAGGATGATTTGTCCATGTGCATCGATCACCTCTTTAAGCACGGCCTTGAGCCGATCTTCAAATTCCCCGCGGTATTTCGCGCCGGCCACAAGGGCCCCCATATCCAGGGCTACTACTCTTTTGTCCTTCAGGGTCTCGGGGATATCGCCCTGGACTATTCTCTGGGCCAGGCCCTCCACAATGGCGGTTTTGCCAACCCCCGGCTCGCCAATTAGCACCGGGTTGTTTTTGGTTCTCCTTGACAGGACCTGGACGATCCTCCGAATCTCATCGTCCCTACCGATCACCGGATCCAGATCCCCTTTTGAAGCAATCGCTGTCAGGTCTTGACTGAAGCGCTCCAGGGCCTGGTACTTGTCTTCAGGGTTCTGATCCGTAATCCGCTGACCACCCCGGATGTCAACCAGGGCTTTCAGGATCATATCCCTGGTAATCCCTGCAACCCCAAGTAGTCGTGCCGCCTCTCCCTCTTTTTCCCCTGTCACGGCCAGGAGGATATGCTCAAGGCTCACGAATTCATCTTTCATCTGTTCGGCTTCAGCAAAGGCCTTGTCCAGGACCGCCTTGGAACGGGGTGAGATGTAGGCCTGTCCCACGCCTGAGCCGGAAACCCGGGGAATTTTTTCCAAAGCAGCATCAAAGGATTCCATAAGCTGCCTCTGGTCAACCCCGATTTTCCCCAAAAGTGACGGGATTACGCCCTCAGTTTGCTCCAGGATGGCTCTCACAAGATGCTCGGGTTCAATCTGTTGATGGTTAAATCTTTCGGCTAATTGTTGTGAAGTCTGTATGACTTCTTGTGTTTTTAAGGTAAATTTATCAAATCGCATACTTTTATTTTCCTCCAGTAATATACGTTATTTTATTGCTGAATATTCAGCAGTTTAGCAAAAACTGACGTAAGTTCTAAATAAACCCGGGCGTTCCGACTGTTCCCCCTTTTGCAAAGGGGGATTGAGGGGGATTTTTCTTATAAAGCCCGGACTTTTTGAGAACTTACAAACTGACTAAAAATTAAGTTCTATCAAGGGATATGTCAATATGTGGACATTGGATTGAAGGCATGG
>JAIVXD010000190.1:0-5410 GCA_048636195.1 Anaerolineales bacterium | reverse complement strand
AGAAAAAAAATTTGCTTTATTCTACCATGTTTTCAAAACCAGGAAGAAGTACAGGATAAAAAACCACTCCCTTCAGGTCAACATCTTCGACTTCCAGAAATACCTAAGCGGTCTTTATGTGGAACAGGAAGTCATAAATGAACTGCTTGAAGGGAAACAGTTTGAAGACATGACCCTTGAGCATATAGAGAAGCTACCCTATAAGAATTTTCAGCTTACTGACTGGCCCTTTTTGAGTGATCAGGAAAAAACATGGTCCAGCCTTCTTTCCGTTTATTTTGAGAGGATATTCCTGAAGCCCCTGGTTCCCCCATCAGTAAAAGGGGACTGGGAAAAAAGATTCTCATTTACGGATTACGACCCAAATTACATGCTGATCTATCTGGGGCAAAAGAAGCCTCTGGAAACCACCGTATCAAAGGTCATAAAGGATGTAAGGGTATCAAGGCTTACGGGCACTTCAACAGACTATCTGGCCGATTATAAGGATTCGTTTGAATATGTAATCAGAACACTTCGAGTGATAGGCGAATTAAAAGAGGGAAAATACAAAGGACTACCTCAATTCTATGTTGACCTCTTGAGGCAGCCCTTAGAGAACAGGAACAGAAGATTTTCCGCCGTAAACCAGGTTCTCAAACTTCTAACCAAAATCAACAGACTGGAAAAGATAAGGGAGTACCTGAACCCCGGCCGGATTGAAGGATCGACAACCAGGGTCATTAAAAACCTTGAGGCCCTTACATACTTCGGGTTTCAACACAGTGAGTTAAAGGAAATTGTCCATATGGTTTTAGGCCATACACCCCTGGGCCGAACCCTATCCGGAAAAATGAGCGAGAAGGCCCTGAAACCGGTTTCAGATTTGGCCAGGACATATGAACCACAAGATGCCCTTAACTTGCTCCGGTACTGCCTTTTAATGACCATGGCTGAGACGAAAGCCGCCAGGGGTTCTGAAGGGACACAGGAAGAACTATCCGAGCTTTTCAATCTCTATGAGTCTACCATAAGAGTTGTCACCAATCGAGCGCTCGATTGGGAAAGGCTTATGGACGAAAAGATAAACTCCCTCGGGGGCATACACAACAAGATCGTCCGTAAGCTTCTCAAAATGACGAATCATTTTGAATTTCTCGACAACTGGTACGAACTCAGACAAAAGGCGCAGATGGAAAAAGAGTCCCTGGCTGACTATGACGATCAAAAGTTGTCCAGGATAGAGAATGTTATACAACTCGTGAATACCATAGAACAGTTTGAGGAGATGTATCTTAAGTTTGATCCTTTGCAGCTACCCGCATTCTATAGAAAATTTCTTGACATCGAGTTTCACGGAACAAGTCATCTTTTCGAAAGAATGGAAAGCCGGAATGTGTTCATCCTCCTCTGGATCACTGTAAATCTGGTCCGCGGTAAGATCATCAACTTTAACCCTGTTCTGGCCGACGTTGAGGCCGGGGAAATCGCCGATTGTGTAAAGAAGGTCGAACTGGAGGCCAGGGCTATTAATATTGATTACCTCGATCTCCCCATTCTCAGGCTATTTAGCGAAAAACTGTACCAGAACAAGACCTCATTTA
The DNA here is from genome assembly GCA_048636195.1 of Anaerolineales bacterium. GTDB lineage: Bacteria > Desulfobacterota > DSM-4660 > Desulfatiglandales > Desulfatiglandaceae > 4484-190-2. The sequence continues at coordinate 3,827 of JAIVXD010000190.1, read as the reverse complement.
TTTTGGGCACAGGCTTTCAGTTAAGAGTAGACCCTGAAACACAGGACCTGGAAATTGCCTGTATGGATATGAATAGGGATATTGAACAGCTTGAATCCCTGACAAAAAAGTTAGCCGGACGCTTTATATCGGAAATCTCAATCGAGGATCTAAAAACCGTGGATAGCCTGTTTTCCAATCTGGAGAGCTTTTACAGGAACCATCGGAGACTCCTTGATCAGCCAGATTCTGCCCCGAAATTGCCGGCTCGGCAGAGGCGATGGTTTCAAAGAGTCCAGGATGTGAGGGAATACTTGAGATCAAACTTCCTCGCTGTCATTTTCCATCCGGAGGAGATCTACACAAATATTGACCTGCTTTACAGGCACGCACCATCAATTTTGGATTTTATCCTCCCCGAATTTACAACACTTGAAGACCTGGACCTATCGTGGCACCTGTTCCTGAAGTCACCCATTACCCATTATGTCATTGCTTCTGTAAGGAAGTTCCAGGCCCTGATCAGGCATGATAGGGAGAGTTTCCAGGACATCCGTCTTTTGCACACTCTGGCCCAGAGGGAGTTCGGGCCCATGGCAGCGGGCATTATCGGAGTGAGTGAATCGCAGATAGAAACCCTGGAAGGAATTGTTGAGCGTTTGAGCCAGAATAGAACTCTGTTTGATGCCCTCACCAGGTCATTTGTTTTCCAGGATCTTGGAAGGATCCCGCTCCTCAGGGAAAAATATAAAAGCGACATCCATCCTACAAGTTTTGCCCACGCTGGGGCGCTCATCCTTAAAAAGGAAAAAATTGCCAGAAAATATCAGCTTGATGAGAAAGGAGAAGCCTATCTGATCTTCCTGGTAAGACACCACAGCCTTCTCCATCACATAGTACGCGGGGAATTGTCCTTTTCTGCCTTACAGGGTGTTATTGATTCAAAGGATAATGACCTCTGTGATGCATTTTTCCTATTCTCTTTTATAATGTTAACTGCGATCAGGGAAGATCTGATGCTTGAAGACCTTGCCGACTGGCTGTTCCGGACAAAAACCCTGTGCCGGAAAATTATTGATGGCGAAACAACCCTCGAATCAGAACTCAATAAGATTTATGACCAGAAAGGGAAATTGTTCTATGCCCTTGAAAATTATCAGTTGAAAGGGCTGCCCGATGGAGTTACACAAACAGATTATCTGGAATCGCAAGAGTGGAAACAAATTGGAAAGTCGAAGTCCATCCGATCCGGTAAAATGATCTTTGCAATGGAGCGTCTTTTCAGATTACAGGGCATCAGATACGTTGAATTTCTTGACCTTGTAAACCTTATGCTAAAAGTCCCCATGAAATTCATTTACAAAAAACGGAAGTTTTCCAGCATCGGATACTCCACTTTTGAAAAGGAAGTTTTTGAGGCCTTTCGTATTTACAATACCCTCCAAAACCTGGCAGAGGAGACAAGGCACTTTATCCTGAACCAGCTTGTTGATGACAGGGTTCGTATTTTTGGATATGAGAAGGTGAGTGGATACCTTAGCTATGAAAATCAGATTAAACTCCTTTTATTGAGCTTGCTGGGAACCAGGAAATTTAAGCCAAATGGAATGCCAGTTCGGATAAACTTTTTGGGCATGAGCAAAATAATTGAAAAGCGATATGAGGCCGTCAATGACTTTCTTAACACGGTCCCCTTAGAAAGGCTTGTTTATAATGAGTATAATATAAACCATCTATTTAAGGTCAAAACAGGGATTCTCCTAAAAAAAGAAACCCTTCCTAACGTCCTTTCCGTTGATTTCCAGGACCGTGTAAATATCTCCCAAAAAATTTCTTATATGGCCACCATTGACAACGCGGAGCAGCTAAAAAATTATTATCACTATGGTCTACGATCTCTAAGAAAACGCCCTTTCTATACCGAAGATTACGAACTGCAACTTGAAAAGGCATTTGAAAAAAGGCTGGCAGAAATTTCGGACATGACATTAAACCAGGCAAAAAAGCAAATGGATCTCATAAGAGATTTTGAAGAACTCAGCAATTTAGTGAATGACCTTCTTGAGCGGTCCTGGGATATAGGCCTATCCGATGAACAGAAGCACAGGCTGGATGATCTGTACGAATTGCGGAAGGACAGTTTAAAGAGAGATAAGCTCTCTGAAATTGATGGTATTCTTAGAACAATAAATGATTCTCAAGCACTGCAGGACTATTGGGACAGCGTGAAATGGTATTTGCAGGCGAACCGCCGGTTCTTTGGAAAAGAGTTTGAAAATCTTATTGCAAGAAAGTTTGATGAACTGAGGAGCGGAATACTGGATCAGTTGTCAGGTGACATCTAGTCAAAATACTTACTTAACAGCTTCTTGGTCTTAACAACATTAATATTCAGGCCCAACTCTTTTCTGTCAAATCCCATGGCCAAACCCAGTATTTGCGTTAAGTATAATACGGGTAAATTATATTCTGCACCGAATTCCGACTCAATGCTTTTCTGATTGTCATCATACATCACCGAACAAAAAGGGCACACAAGGCACATGGCATCTGCCCCGGCATCAACAATATCATCCAGTTTCTCTTTTGCCACAGACAGGGCCACATTTTCCTCCACAGGAAGCACGGGCCCCCCACAGCATCTCTTTTTGCCCGGGTAGTCAATAACCCTGGCGCCGGTCAGCGCCACCAGAGTTTCTATGGATTTCGGGTTTTCCACATCATCAAAACCATCATAGATTTCAGAAGGCTTTAGGTAATGGCATCCATAATGAGTAGCTGTCTTGAGATCACTCAGGTCTTTTACAAAATGCTCCTTTATCTTCTCTATTCCAATGTCTTCAAGTAGGACGCGAGCAAAGTGTCTTACCTTGACCCCACCGCCATATTTCAGCCCTGCCCTGGATAATTCGTCATTTATCTGCTCCCTGTCAGGACCATCTTCGGACAGACTATGCGCGACTTCCGTCAATTGTGAAGCACAGGAACTGCATAAGACGCATATATCCAAATCCTTTTCCTGGGCCAGGCATAAGTTGTAAGCACCCATGATTTCAGCAGACTTATAGTCGCTGGCCTTCATAGGAAACCCGCAACAAATAAATTCCTCCACATCTATCAGTTCGATACCAAGTTTGTCTGCAACTTTTCTCGCGGAGAGTTCGTAATTTCTGGATCTTGCCGGAATAGTGCAGCCCAAAAAAAATGCGTATTTCATAGGTTAGTTCCTAACAGGTGGAAACAGTTTTTCCACCACATTACAGGAAGTGGGTATTGGAGGCAGGGCGACTTTAGCCCGTTTCTTGTTGTCAAAGTCATCTATTGGGTATATCCTGCCTTCACCTTTGATAGTGTCCCTCTGTACCCTTATCCCAGTGGGCATATTTCCCTCTTTAACGGCTAAATTTTTCAGAAGGGTCATAAACTCGGTAATGCTTACCCCCTGGGGACATCTCTCCTGGCATGCATAACAGCTCGAACAGAGCCATATGAAATCGCTTGTAAGAACTTCCTCCTTAAGACCATAAAGCGCCATACGAATTATGCGAAGGGGGTTGAACTTATCGTTGACCGCAGTAATAGGACAGCTTGCTATGCACGTACGGCACATGAAGCAGGCCGATATTTTTTCTCCCCCCGGCTGGCTGGCCAGCTCTTTTTTGAAATTTGAATCTGCCCGATCCAGGTTAATTTTATCCAATCAAAACCCCTTTCCGAAAAAACAATTGCATATAACTACATTATAACTATAATGTAGCTTTTTGCAATAAAAATCCATAACATCTCAATAAGTTTGAGTATTCCGACTGCTTCCCCCTTTTGCAAAGGGGGATTGAGGGGGATTTTAG
>JAIVXD010000189.1:0-5420 GCA_048636195.1 Anaerolineales bacterium | reverse complement strand
TATGCAGGCCATGTCGAACGAACTTACGGAGATGGTTGTAAGGGTCAAGAATATCCAGGAACTCTTCTAATCAGGAAAGACAAAGGCTCTCAATTGCATTTTCTATCTTAGAAAGATCCTCTGCAGGAGAAAGAGTTCCAACACGGACTCTCAACTTGTTTGGAGACAAAAAACGAAACCTCTGAGGTTCATTATTCACCAGCTCCACCAGCCTTTTGGGTTCCCTCTTACGATCCGGCGAAATGGTTACTGCAAGCCAATCACTTCCCACATCCAGCCTACTGATGCCGGTATTTTTTAAAAGCAGCCGCAAAGACATTAAAGAAAGAAGATTACGCACCTCCTGTGGTGGAGGGCCGAAACGATCACGAATTTCTTCGGACATGGTCTCCAGTTCAGTTTTTTGGCTAAGATTTGACAACCTGCGATATAAATTGAGCCTCACGTCTGTGTCCATCACATAATCTCCCGGCAAGTAAGCGGGCATATCCACATTGATTTCCGGGTTAATATCTTCCTGCCATTCATCGCCTTTGAGTTCAGCGGTGGCGCGCTCAATTAATTTTAAATAGAGTTCATAACCGACTGCTGAGATATGCCCTGCCTGCGCAAAACCCAGGACATTGCCGCCGCCCCTGATCTTCAGATCATGCATGGCAAGGTGAAGCCCCGCACCGAGGTGGGAAAAGTCCATAAGGGCCTTCAACCGTTTTTCTGCATCTCTCGTCAGGACAGAGCCCCTTGAGATTAGTAAATAGGCATAGGCCTTTTCTTTGGATCTGCCGACTCTGCCCCTTAATTGATATATCTGGGCCAAACCGAGGCGGTCAACCTCATTGATGAGAATGGTATTGGCCGATGGAATATCAAGGCCTGATTCTATGATGGTCGTGCACACCAGCACATCTATCTCCTTATTGATAAAGCGCATCATGGTGCTTTCCAGTTCTCTTGCCGTCATCTGGCCATGGCCAATGGCAACGCGGGCTTCAGGAACAAGCTTACTTAACCGGTCTGCCATGTAATCAATGGTCTGCACTTTATTGTGGACAAAAAAAACCTGCCCTTTTCTTTCCAATTCAAAGCGCAAGCTACGGGCAATGAGTGCTTCATCATATGGGGAAAGATATGTCTCGATGGCAAGCCTGTCTTCAGGAGGCGTTTCAATAATGCTCAGGTCTCGAACACCCATCATGGACATCTGGAAAGTCCTCGGGATAGGAGTTGCAGTTAAGGCCAAGACATCCACCATGGCCCGATACTTTTTCAACGCCTCTTTTTGCTTCACACCAAATCGCTGCTCTTCGTCAATGATAAGGAGCCCCAGGGACCTGAATTTGACATCTTTTTGAAATATCCGGTGGGTTCCAATCAAAATGTCAATCGCTCCGATTCCGAGATTTTTCAAGATCTCGGACTGCTGCGCCCTGGTCTTGAACCTACTAAGGAGTCCAACACGGATTGAGTAAGGATCCATCCTTTTCTTGAACGTCCCGTAGTGCTGCTCGGCCAGGACCGTGGTCGGGACAAGAACGGCAACCTGCTTTGCATCCGATACTGCTTTGAATGCAGCCCGTATAGCTACCTCGGTTTTTCCAAACCCAACATCCCCGCATATCAGACGATCCATGGGCTTCTCAGCCACCATATCCTCCAGTACATCTTCAATGGCCTTTATCTGATCGTTTGTTTCCTCATGCTCAAAGGTAGCTTCGAATTCACGGTAATGATGGTCCGGCAAAGAAAAGGCGTACCCTTTTCTGTATTTTCTCAAGGCGTACAGGTCTATGAGCTGTTTTGCGATCCTTTTGACGGATTTCTTTGCCTTTTGTTTGGCAATACTCCAGGAATGGCCCCCCAGACGGTCCAGTTTTGGATGTGCTTGATCCGCTCCAGCATATTTTTGCAATATGTTTATGCGATCAGCCGGTATGTAAAGCCTGTCATTGTGGGCATATTCGATCAGCACGTAATCGTTGACCTTATACTCTATTTCCATGTTTGAAAGACCGCCGTAGCGACCTATGCCGTGTTCCTCATGAACAACATAATCCCCGGACTTGAGCTGGCTAAAACTTGACCAGTTCAATGCATTTTCGCGTGCTTTTCGTTTGCGTATGGACCGGCCCTTCTTTGACCCAAAGATTTCATCTTCGCTGACCACATAAAGGCCCATGTCCGGCCAGGTGAAACCCTTTGAAAGTCGACCCAGGCAGATGCTTAGCCCGGCCCCATCCGGTATCTCAGCCCAATTTTGTGCCACATGCTCCACTGGCACGTCATAGTTTCCCAGAATTTCTTTTAAGCGATTTGCCTGTTGTTCTGTTCGGCTCACAAGGACAACCCTGCTGTGGGATTCGAGCCATTTGGATATTTTTTGGGCCAGGGGTGCCATGGAAACCCTGCCTCTACCTGCAAGCCGAACTTCCAGATCGTCATCAAGCTGGAATTGCCCTTTAACGTGGATTGCCTGCCGCCGGGCTACGCTTTCACCTATATCCAGTTCACTGAATTCAACTCGCTGACGATTTTCATAATGTTGAACTATTTCCTGGAAGGGGACCAGAATGTCTTCAATTTCGGGAAAAGGGGCTACTTTCTGGGCTGCTTCTTTGCGAAATTTCTCCACATCTCCCTGAAACCGCTTTTTCATCTTTTCCCATTTACTTTCCCCCCTGTGTGAATCAAAAAGGACAATCAGTCCGTGTTGAGGAAGATAGTTAAATAGCGTATCAAGGCAGGGATAAAAGTGATTGAGCCAGGCCTCCTGCCCGGGAAAGCCCATCCCTCCTTCAAAGCGGTTTGGAAGCCTGCCCATGGACCGGGCCCTTTTAATATTTTCCTTGTCCATGATGATTTCATTGGCAGGGAGAAGAATCATTTCTTTTAGATAATTCTGTGACCTTTGACTCAACGGATCAAATTGACGGATGGATTCCAGACGATCTCCCCAAAACTCCAGGCGAATCGGCAACGGATAAAGAGGTGAAAACAGATCGATTACACCACCCCGGACAGAATAATCCCCCCTTTCTTCCACCAGTGATGTTCGCTGATACCCACCTATTTCGAGTCTTTGGATAAGAAGATCCCGCTCTACCTCTTCTTCCACCTCCAAATACTCAATAAACCTGACAAGCGCCTCCTTTGGCAAAATCCTGAAAAATATCGCATCAAGGGAGGTAACGACCACCGGATTGCCCTCAGACATGAGAGCATACAAGGCTTGAAGACGCCGGGTCGACACTTCTCTATGAGGGCTGAGTCCTGTAAGAGGCGTCACGTCGTATGGAGGAAAGTCCAGAAGCCGCATACTTCCGGCCGTATCTTCTATGTCCGGGGTTGACATAAAAAACTGGAGTTCTTTATTTAACCTTTCTGCCTCTTTTCGGTCGGGAAGGATAACTAAGGAGGGCGCTTTGATATCCGCCAGGAATTGGGCAAAATAATAGGACTGTGCGGAGCCGGAAAGGCCTGTCACCCTTACTGCGCTCACGCCCTCTTCTATCCAGTTTTTGAGTCTGGGAAGATTATCAGGTTCTTTCATGATGAATTCGGAATTCGGAATTCGGATAAAGCATGGGTCAATTCCTCCTTCCGGTTTTCACATGACACCCCCTTCCATAAAGGACAGGGTCATGCGATCGGTATCAAGCTCGGCCTTGAGACCGAGCGGAAGGGCCAGGTTTTTTTGTCCGTGTCCAACGATAAGGCCGGTTGCAAGAGGGATGTTCAAATCCGATACTATATCCATCAATAACCCGTTAATAGCTGCTGTGTCCCCGCACTCTTCAAATTGGCCGGTAATCAAGCCGGCAAGGTGCTCTAAATGCCCGGAGAGACCCAGATGAACCAACATCCGGTCTAATCGATAGATAGGCTCCCCTCTTTCTTCAATAAACAGGATACACCCGTCAAGAGAAGGCAGAAAAGGGGTTCCCACAAGATGACAGATCAGGCTCAAATTACCCCCAATCAAGGGCCCTTTGGCCCTGCCTGGTATAAGCGCAGCCTTCTCTGTCATACTCAATTCCAGGGATTTGGCGGAAGACAGAAGCCGAAGCAGGCTGTCCCAGTTTCTGCCGCTGTTGTAGGAGAGGTCCCGGACCATCGGGCCATGAAAGGTGATCAGGCCGGTCTTTTCATAAATTGCCATAAAAAGTGCTGTGATATCGCTGTACCCCACAATGATCTTCGGGTTTTCCTTGATCAGGTCATAGTGGATCTTATCAAGGAGCCTCAGGCTCCCGTAACCACCTCTGGCACAAAAAATGGCCTTTACCTCCGGGTCCAGGAACATATCATGGAGGTCTTTGAGGCGAACTTCATCGTCCCCTGCCAGGTAACCTGTATTGTTGTACACATGAGGTGCGAGATAAACCTTAAAGCCTGAAGACTTCAGCATTCTCAGGCCGGGCTGAAGATCCGACTCACTGACAGGGCCTGCAGGAGATATGACACCGATCCGGTCTCCCTGCCTGAGTCTTGGTGGTTTTATGACATTTTTACTTTCGATCAATTTGTCCTATTGATTCTTGTTAAAAATAATCATCAACCCATCGAGGGTTAAAAACTCTTCAACATGGTCGATTGTTTTGGAGACATCACAGATAAGCGGTGCAAGCCCACCGGTGGCCACCACTGTCAGGTCCTGCCCGGCCTCTTCCTTCATTCTGTTGACGATACCGTCTACAAGGCCGGCGTACCCGTATACAATACCCACGTTCATGCTGCTGATTGTATTCTTTCCTATGACGTTTTTTGGCAGTGCAAATATCTCAACTCTCGGAAGCTTAGATGCCTTTTGAAAAAGGGCTTCGCAGGAGATAATAACGCCCGGTGCAATGGCCCCGCCCATATAGGCACCTTCCTGGGAAATGTAATCAAAAGTAGTTGCTGTGCCGAAATCCACAGCTATCAATGCCGTGCGATATTTTTCATAGGCACCCACCGCATTGACAATACGGTCTGCCCCCACTTCTTTAGGATTATCGTAATGGATGGGCATTCCCGTGTTCAGACCAGGCCCCACAATCATGGGATCGATTTTAAAATACCGCCGGGAAAATTCCTCAAAGGTGTTCAGCAAAGGCGGCACAACACAGGAAATAATTATGTCCTTGATATCCTCCAATCTTGCACCGGCAGACTGGAAAAGGTTTGTCACAAGGATCCCAAGCTCATCCGGCGTAACTTCCTTTTCTGTCCTGATCCTCCAGTGGTAAAGAATTCGATTCTTCTCAGTCACACCCAGGACAATATTCGTATTACCTATATCAATACAAAAGAGCATGTTTACCTCACTCAAGTTGGTTCTACTTTAAACGGTTATAATTTTAGCTTTCTAATTCTTGGATATGATCAAAATATTTAAGGCTGGAGTATTGGAGTGTTGGAGTATTGAAACAATAGTTTTGAAA
>JAIVXD010000188.1:0-5424 GCA_048636195.1 Anaerolineales bacterium | reverse complement strand
TGTTTAGATAGCAGCATGCCTGTCGAAACATAGCGTAGATCCCGCTATCGGGGGTCCGTGCAATCCATACTGTGACACCGGAGGCGAACCATGCCTTGACCTATGTTTTCTAAAGCTCTATTATCTCGAAAAAGCATCGACCCTGAAAAGAAGGAGGGGGGAACATGAGCCGGATGGCCCTGATTGCCGAAAGAGTTTGTGAGTAAGGTCATCCAGGCCGGAAAGGAGGTGACGTATGTTTTAGTCTATGGGGGGCTATAAATGAATGTGTGCCGAATAAGGTCATATCTTTTAAAGGAGGTAGTACTATGAAAAAAACAGCATTGGTTATCATGATTGTTCTTCTCTCAGTTTCGTATTCTTTCGCTGGGAGCCAAAGTAAGGCATTCCGAATTGCTGCAATCTTTCAGACAGCGATTGAGGAACCGTGGGATGGGGTGATCCACCAGGCCTGTCTTAAAGCCAAAAAGGAATTGGGCAACATAGAATACGAATTCACAGAAAAGATCGCCGCAGCTGATTTTGAAAAAGTTCTCAGGGAGTATGCTGAAAGAGGATTTGATCTGATCGTGGGCGATGCATTTCTCGCAGGCGAAGAACCGGCGAGAAGGGTAGCCAAGGATTATCCCGAGATCGCCTTTGCCTTCGGATCAGAGTTTGGTCCTGTTTCTCCCAATTTCTCCGTTTTTGACAACTGGATTCATGAACCGGCCTATCTCTGCGGCGTCATTGCAGGCAAAATCACAAAGACCAATATGCTCGGTGTGGTTGCCGCCATCCCCATTGGCGAGGTTAACAGGCTGGTGAATGCCTTCAAGGCGGGCGCCCTTAAAGTGAATCCGAAGGTCAAAGTCAAGATCGCCTATATTGGCGGTTGGTTTGATCCCCCCAAGGCCAAGGAGGCCGCGATCGCCCAAATCGAGGCCGGGGCGGATTTGATTTTTGCAGAAAGGTTCGGGGTTTTTGAGGCCTGTAAGGAGAAAGGCGTACTTGCTTTTGGCAATATGTCAGACCAGAATGCACTTGCTCCCGATGTGGTCATCACCGGACCCGTTTGGGATATGTATCCCATCATAAGGTTCTGCACTGAGATGGTAAAGAAAAAAGCCTGGGTGTCCATGGACCTGGGTGAATGGTCGATGATGGCAAAAGGGGGATCCCGTCTCGCACCGTTTCATGATTTTGAAAAAAAGCTGCCTTCAGCAGTAATCCAGGAGGTAAGGGACCTTGAGAAGAAGATTCTCAATGGAACCTTCCGTGTCCCCGTTGACGAGCAGCCACCGATTTCGGATTAAACCCTAACCAGGGGGCTGTCTGAGAATGAGATCTTTTCTGAGGTGACTGGCGACCTGACTGGGAGACTCGGAACCGAAGAAAAGAACTCATGACCTGCTGTGCAGCCTTCACGGTTGTGTCTCATGTAAACCATAGGATGCTCCCTCATCCCATTATTCCGCTCTCATTTCACGAGGTGATTGATGGCAACTACCCAAAAGCCAATCGCGAGCATGTCCTCCATCACCAAGCGTTTTCTGGATGTCACAGCCAACAACGATATCGACTTCAATCTCTATCCTGGGGAAATATGCGCGTTGCTCGGTGAAAATGGTGCGGGTAAGACGACGCTGATGAATATCCTTTTTGGGTATTACACCTGTGATGAAGGCGAAATTTTCATAAAGGGCGAAAAAGCCGAGCTATCCGCTCCCAGAGATGCGATCTCCCGCGGCGTCGGAATGATTCGTCAACACTTCGCGCTGGTCCCATCTCAGACCGTACTTGAAAACATCATCATTGGTACCAATTCCGGCAAAGGCCTTTTTCTTGATCTCAAGTCAGCCCGAACAGAACTCCTTGGGCTCCAAAAAAAATTCGGACTTCAGGTCGATCCTGATGCAAGGGTGTGGACCCTATCTGTGGGTGAACAGCAAAAGGTAGAGATTCTCAAAGCGCTCTATAGAGATGTAGACATCCTTATTATGGACGAACCCACGGCTGTGCTGGCCCCTGCTGAAACAATAGAACTTTTTAACACATTGAAATCGATGGTAAAAGAAGGTCGATCGGTTGTTTTTATATCCCACAAACTAAATGAAGTGATGGAGATTGCGGATCGTGTCGTCGTTCTGAGAGGCGGCCGGGTCGTAGCAGGAAGAAAGACGTCCGAGACGAACATTAAGGAACTGGCGAATCTTATGGTAGGGAGGGACCTTCTGGAAAGACTGGAGAAGAAGAAAGTCAGCCCGGGAAAGCCCGTTCTTGAAATTGAAAATCTCAGCGTCCTGAATGATAAGAAGCTCCTGGCGTTGAAGGGTCTCAACCTGGTTGTCAGGAAGAACGAGATATTGGGGATGGCCGGTATTTCCGGAAATGGCCAGAAAGAACTCTCAGAGGCACTCTTTGGCACGCGTGACCCGATAGACGGGACAATCAAAATAAACGGCGAGGCTCTAAGACTTGGAAGCCCGGCATCGGTCATCAGATTGAAAATGGGAAGAATACCGGAGGACAGAATTGACACAGGGCTGATGATGGATCTCTCCGTAGAGGAAAACCTGATTCTTGAAAACCACGCGACGCCTGAGTTTCAAAGATTCGGGATGATGAACTTCAAAAAAATCCATCAGTTTAGTGATGACCTGATAGGGGCATACAGCATCATGAGCGCCGGTCGGGATGCCGTGTGCAACAGCCTTTCCGGCGGAAACCTGCAAAAGGTGATGCTGGCCAGAGAACTCGCCGGAAGACCCGCAGTTGTGGTCGCCTCCCAGCCCACGCGGGGTCTTGATGTTGGGGCGATGGAGTACATCCATCAAAGAATTCTGCAAGAGAAAGAAAGGGGGGCGGGCGTCCTCCTGCTCTCCGAGGATCTGGACGAAATATTCGCGTTGAGTGACCGGATTACTGTGCTGTATGAAGGGGTGATCATGGGAGACGTCCCGGTGGCGGAAGCCTCCCGCGAACAGATTGGCCTCTGGATGAGCGGGGTAACAAAATGATCAGAATGAGGATCACGAAACGCGAACCACTGCCGAAATGGGCAAGAGTCGTTATCCCCATTGCCGCCATTGTCACCACACTTATTCTTTCCGCCATTCCTATCCTTCTCGCTGGAGGTAATCTCTGGAAATCCTATTATTATCTCTTCTACGGAGCCCTGGGAACTCGCTTCAATCTTCTGGAGACATTTGTAAAAGCCAGCCCGCTCCTATTGACGGGGCTGGCCGTGGCTTTCGCGTTTCGGGCCAAATTCTGGAATATCGGTGCAGAGGGCCAACTGCTTGCAGGGGCCTTGGCGGCCACGGTGCTTGGCGTTTCTCTGGGCGGTATCCCCGGGGTCCTGGTTCTGCCGGTGGTTATGCTTGGCGGATTCCTTGCCGGGGGTATCTGGGCGGCGATTCCCGCCATTTTAAAGACAAAGCTCAAAGTGGACGATGTGGTGTCCACGCTTCTTCTCAACTATGTGATGATCCACATCATGGGGGCACTCCTTTTTGGCCCTCTTCAGCAGCCCGGCTCCAGTTGGCCCAGATCATCGGCGATTATCGAGGCTGCCCGGTATCCGATCCTTCTAACCAGGTCACGTTTTCACCTGGGAATCCTCATCGCCTTATTGGCCGTTTTGATCATATGGTTTATCAATAAACGGACGGTCTTTGGGTACCGGTCAAAGGCAGTCGGTGTCAACATTAGGGCCGCCCATTTCGGCGGCATCAATACCACCGCGGTGATTCTGTGGACTGCCATGGTATCAGGCGGGCTGGCAGGCCTTGCCGGGGTGGGAGAGCTCTGCGCACTTCAGTATCGTCTGATTATGGACATCTCACCCGGCTACGGGTATTCCGGGATTGTCATTGCCATGCTGGGGAACCTCCATCCTGTTGGAGTGCTTTTTTCGTCACTTTTTTTCAGTGTGATAATTGTCGGAGCACATACCATGAGTCGTATGACCGGCGTCCCAACATATATCGCAGAGGTGATACAGGGAATGGCGCTGATGATTATGCTGATCTTTCTACTCTTTACTGAATACAAAATAAGGGTGGTACGTAAGTAATGGGTGAGTTTCTTGAAGCAGCCTTTATCTCAGGACTCATGGGGGCCATGATGAGGATGGCAACGCCGATCATATTCGCCACCCTGGGTGAAATCCTGGCAGAGCGATCCGGCGTGCTGAACCTGGGAATCGAGGGCATCATGCTGATGGGTGCCATGACAGGATTCCTCGTTACCTTTGGCACGGGTTCCCTGTGGCTTGGGGTGCTGATGGCCGCCATTGTGGGCATGATTCTGGGTCTCCTCATGGCATTTCTTTCGGTAAATCTGGGGTTGAGTCAGCACGTATCAGGACTGGGGATTACACTTTTCTCAACCGGTTTGGCCATGTTTATCTACCGGCTCTATTTCGGCTCCCCCACCGTACCCCCCATCGTACAGCCCTTCAAGCAGGTCTCTTTACCCCTTCTTTCGAAAATCCCGGTGATCGGCCCCGGTCTCTTCACCCAGTATACCCTGACCTATCTGGCGTGGCTGCTCGTACCGGTCATGTCCATTCTGCTCTATAAGACAAAAATGGGCTTAAAGATCAGGACTGTTGGAGAGAATCCGGTAGTCGCCGACACGGTCGGGGTAAGTGTGATCCTGACTCGAACGCTCTGTCTGGTTGTCGGCGGCGCACTGATGGGGGTCGGAGGGGCCTTTCTGACTTTGGCCCACCAAAACATGTTCCTGATTGATGTGATTGGGGGTAGGGGATGGGTTAGCATTGCCATGGTCATTTTTGGAAACTGGGATCCTCTCAAGGGCGCAATAGGTGCCCTCATCTTCGGGTTCCTCGATGGACTTCAGCTCAGGCTTCAGGGCCTGGGATTCCATATCTCTTTTCATATTTTTCTGATGATTCCCTATCTTCTTACGATTGTCGCTCTGATAGGCGTTTCCCGGAAGGCATCTGTTCCGGCGAGTCTTCTCAAGCCCTATCGAAGAGAGGAGAAGGGGGGATAAAGAGGAGAAAAAAATGCTCGACCTTATTATTCGAAACGTTAACCTGCCTGACGGGCGAGAGGGCTTTGACATCGCCATAAAAGACGGGGTCATCGTAGATGTTGCAGTTAGTCTTAAAGCGAAAGCGAAACGGGAGATCGATGCAACAGGCCGGCTGGCTTCACCGCCTTTCGTTGACAGCCACTTTCACATGGATACAACCCTGACCTATGGTCAGCCCCGTGTGAATGAGAGTGGCACCCTGCTGGAAGGCATAGGGCTTTGGGGAGAACTAAAACCGCACCTGACAGTCGAAAGTATCAAGGCCCGCGCCATGCAGCTCTGTCATTGGGCCATTGCTCGCGGAACATTGGCAATCCGCAGTCACGTGGACATCAGCGATGATAGACTCCTGGCCGTGAATGCGCTTTTGGAGGTGCG
>JAIVXD010000187.1:0-5438 GCA_048636195.1 Anaerolineales bacterium | reverse complement strand
TTTCCGAGATCAAGGAAGGCGAAAATTATAACCACAGGAATACATTGAAGTATTTCGAGGATTATAATTTGAGCCTGACGTAGAGATTGGGAAAAATAACAGTTTTCGGTCGGGCACTACTTAGTGCCGCGGGGAGGCCCCATAAAGTAGCAAACGTTTATCAATCACTCCAAAATTTTATAATTTGAGCCAGGAATCCGAGTACAGGGATTTCCCCAAAATAACCCTGGTTGTCTTCACATAGTCAGACAACGTCCAACCATCATTGGCTTCTTCGGGGAGCGACTTTTCATCTACTGCCTCATCATCCATCACCTTATGGATCAGCTCCACAATATCAGGCCTTTTCCCGCGGGCAAGAGCAATTAATCCATCATCATACGCGTCCGCAATACAGGAATACATGCCCGACCTCTCCAGCATCACCATATAGGTCTGGTTCAGGATTGGCCGAAGATTGTCCGGGGGGCCGTTGGAAATATTCGAAAGCCCACACGTGGATTTTACACCTGGCGCAATATCCTGTAGCATCTCCTGAAAGGCCATCAGGCTTATTGCCTGTGGCTGCTGGATGTTCACCGGAGTGACAATCCCGTCAACAAACATATCCTCATTGGGAACTCCTGCCTCATTGGCAGCATAAAGAAGCTCAACGGCCAGGGCAGCCCTTTCGTTTTCATCTCTTGGGAGACCTTCCGGTCCCCACATCAATGCCACCATTGCGGCCTTGTATTTGACGGCAAGAGGTATCATCTTTTCATATCGCTCCGGCCTGACCATAATCGAGTTGATAATGGCCTTTCCCTTATGGACTGCCAGGCCCGCTTCCATGGCCTCGATATTGGATGTATCCAAGCAAAGGGGCGGGGTATCGCCGATGGCTTCCTGGACGGTCTTTACCACAAACTCCATCAATTCAGGCCCACCTTTCCTTGCAGGGCCCAGATTGATATCGATCCAGTCCATTCCCGCTTCCTTCTGCCGCTTGGCCTCCTCGGCAATGGGACCCGGATCCTTTTCCTTATATGCCTTTCCAATCACAGTACTTATTACATTCAAGCTTTCTCCAATTAATAACATGGGCACACTCCCCTTTAATAATTTAGTTATTTGGAATTTCTCTTACATTCTCAATATGTTGCACTCTCGCCTAACCCTCTCACGCAAGGGAAAGAGGTAATAATGAGAATAAAGCCTATGCCATGTCCTTTAGAAATTTAGGGAGCAGCGACGCATCCCTTGGGCCGATCATAATCTCCCAGTCCCCCAACTCCTCCTCCATCTCACCGCTGATGGCCGCAGCATAACCAGGGATAACAATCTTTTTATGGGCAACTTTATCAGCAATACCACACTTTTTCACAAACATGCCCACTACATCTCCTGAAAACTTTCCTGCAGCCCAGGCAGTCATGACCGAAAGGCCTTCGGTGTCCATAATCAGGAGCCAGCTCGGCACCCTGCTTCCTTCAATTTCACCGCTCACAATGAAGTAGGTCAGGGAGAAATTGGTGGTTACCAGCACCGGGGAATTTTCATCCGGTGTACCAATCTCATAAATGCCTTCTGTCACAGTCATAGGCCGCTGTGGATCAGTAAATATATTCAACCTTTCCAGCAACAGTGGGAAGACGCTCTCTCCTTTGAAATCCGAGAGCACTACAATCCCTGCATACTTGGCAATCAGCAGAGAGGCGATAACCGTCTCCATATCTAAATTCTCTGCCATTTCACAGGGAAAAGTTATCGTCGGAAAACCCAGAGCCTTGTTTCCCGCCTTAAGCGCGGCCCTGCGTATGGCCACCTGGTCCTCAAAAACCTGTTTTATCTCTCGAGATCCCGAATCAAGCACAAGGTCTTTCAGACCCATGCCCGTCAGTTTATCACTGAGCGCAATAAGGTCATCTATATTATCCGCTTTCACGGCCAGGGGCAGTCCCGTCTCTTTGGAAAGGTTGCCCATTTCTTCTGCATTGTCCGCCGTGGCAGCATAAAGAACTGGCTTTTTGAAGGCACAGGCATCTACAGCCGCTTTCATCACGTCCACCTTGTCGCTCATCAAAACCAGGCCGAATTCACTCTCCTCGGCAATCTTTTTTGCCAGAGCAGCAAAGGCCCCGCTGTCGCCATTGACATCTTTCAAGGCCACTAACTCAGGCCTCAGATTGAGGCCCACTCGTTCATACTGCAAGGCATTCCACTCCTTCAGCTTCTTGTCCAGGGCACCTGAATCGGTATCCGAGGTCACCAGTGCGGCCAAAGCCGTAGGGTTATAAAAGGTCTTCTCATGCCTGTACATGACCGTTTCACCGCCCACCTTAAAGGCCCTCACACCGGCACCAATGGCAACCGGCCGGATCGGGGGTGCAGATGCCTCAGCCAAGGCCTCCCTTGCCTCGTCAGACACATAGGGGCAGGCATCAAGTTCCGCCTTCCCCGAGGCCAGATTCATGGCAAAGGCCAGGCATGTGGGAACACCGCACTCCCCGCAGTTCGTTTTAGGCAACATTTTAAAAATCTGAATTCCAGTTAATCCCATGATACACTCCTAATTCTACGTTGCGAAATTTTATAAATAATTGACACAATGTTTTTTATGGCATTTTATTTATGCCATCAAAATGGGGTGATGGATTGTTGGAGTACTGGAGTATTGGATAAAAGAGGAAAATATTATTTTTATTCCTCTTAACCCATAACTCCAACACTCCATTACTCCATTATTTTTTTTACCCCACTATAGGATCCATTTTCAGGGCAGGATGGCCCTTTTCTTTGAGAAAGGCCATAACCGATTCCTCGTCAGTCCCCACGGTCTCATCGGCTATTTTATCATACAGATCCGGCACACCCATCTCTGCTGCCCGTTTGTCTATTCGCTCCTTGATCTCCTCTTTCAGGGACTTGGGCATCCACACCATGCGAAGGAGTCCTCCGTCACCTAATATGAACTTACGCTGGGTTATGTTAAACTTGCCATGACCCACAAAACCGGGAGTGGACAGTCCACCACCAACTGTACCTGCCAGAGTCGAGAACTTCATGCCGCATGGCGTCATACCGCTGTAATCCCTGTGGACCGTCATAACACCGTTGCATCCGGGCAGAACCGCCGCAATGGCCTCGCAGCAACCGCACGTAGTCATGGGATCATGTACAATACTGTAAAAATTGTAATGATCTATTGCCTGCCTGGATGCCTTATATAGAAATTCATTGACACCCTTAAACTGTCCCAACACAGGATCAAGTACCTCTCCCTTTTCCACGGGCTGGTTAGGACCTGTTGGGTTGATTTGGAAAGAAGCCTTACAGTCCATCCAGTTGTAGGCCCCGCAAAGCCCCGTCCTTTCCGGACTTACCACACAGACATGGCTCGGGGCAAAGGACTGGCAGAGTGTACATGAGTAAAATGTCTCCGTAGTCTCATCGGTCATATTTTCAACACGCTCATCCCTCACCTTGTATTCTTTCCTCGCCCTTTTTGTCAGGGCATCCACGTCTTTTTTATCGGTATACAGGGTTACCTGCACCTTATCAAGGATGCTCCCGAAGTCCTGGTGGAGCTTGGCGTGTATAATAGTGCCGATATCCTTGAGCGTAAAGCCCTTGTCAACAGCATTCTTGCTCACCCTGATCCACGAGATATCTCTCTGCCCGATGTGCATGACATACTGGGCATAGTTGATCAGATGGTGGATCTGCCTTTCAAGGATAGGCTCAAAGTCAAGCTGCATCTCGCGGCCGGCTACCTGGACGTAGATACCCAGTGGCAGGGTGCCACCCTTCTTGATATCCTTCACATCCTTACCAATAACCTCCACCTTGCCATCATCGATTTCATTCATCTCGGCCATCTTGCACAGCTCAGTGCACTGGGTCTTGCTACCGCCCATTTCGAGGTAGAGATCGTCCTTTCGGACCCGCTCACCTTCAAATGCCGGACCATAGGATAGAGGTATATCGATATCCGCGATAGTTACCTTGAGACCCCTTACCTCAATAGATTTCTGGGTGATTTCATCATGGGGCACATTGGCCACAATATGCTCATAGGTACATACACCTGTCGGCAGGATCTCGGGAATATCCGTATCCGCAATGGTGGGAAAGCCCCAGTTAATGGCGCCTGCCGCATTTGCCGCCCATTCAGCATTCACATCACCTAAGGCCACTACAAAGGCAAAAATGCGGTCTTTCTGGTAGGCCAGCATCTTCTTGTAATCACCGGCCTGGACACCGCCAAAAGACATACCAGCGCGATTAGCAAAGCCAACGGCATACACGGCTGCCGATATGTCAGGGCCAAAAGGCACAAGCCGGTTATTCCACCCGATCTGTACACCTTCCTCGACCAACTGCTCGGCAAATGTGGTGCCATTCTGGTTTGCGGCCATGAATACGTAAATGCTCTTCAACTGGTACTCCTCAGCTATCTGTTTGGCGATCGCAGAAGTAGGGGCCGCGCCGACAATGGCTGCAAATCCCGGGGCCGTGCCATCAACAAACTCCACACCCCGTTTTCTCATGATCGCGTCGTCGGCCGCGCCCAGCCAGATCTTCCCGTTGTCCACATCCGGGTCTTCAACCTCCGGCTGGTAGAAATCAGGGTCTTCCACGTATCGGATGGCCTCAACGATCTCCTCAGCAAAAATCGCTCCCATGCCTGCATCTAAAATGGGCCCGAGATAGGGGAGATTGCAGTCATTCTTGATATGGGGCGGTAAAAGGGCCCGTGAGAAATCCATGACCTGTTTGGCAGAATCCAGGTCAGTTACCTTGATCCCGGTCAACGAATAAATGACCGGCAAATAATAAGCTGTGTTGGGAAACTCCAGTTTCTGTGCTCCCCCGTATTTTTCCAGGGCCTCCTGATATTTCCCTTCCGCCTTAGAAACGATATTATAGGCGCCCTGTACTACTGCAAATGCTACCATCTTTGACATAATCTATGTCCTCCCTTCTTAAGAGGTATTATTTTTAATATTATGCTGCTTCCAGGTCTCTGCGGTCAGCCATACTCATAAGCACCCTCTCACGGGCCTTGTCAATACCCAATGCCTTCCGCTTCTTGTCAATATGCGCAATCATCTTGTGCGCATGTTTGATATGATCTTCTTCCATATCCCACATGCCACCGTATATCCCTTCCAGTTCGTTGAACAGGTGATTCTGAAAAATGGGCGATCCTGTAACAGGAAGGCTCCCGCCGAAAACCGTATAAACCCCGGCGGTCACAAAATAGTGTCCAATACTGATCGCCTTTTCACTCATCCACTCGGGCGCAGAACCAGCTACAGGAACTTCACTGATATCATTACCTAAGCCCCCTGCCTTGACTACTTCGGTCGCAGCCATCAGAATCCGGCTGTTGTCCACACACGATCCCATATGGAGCACGGGAGGGATTCCCACGGTCTCGCATACCTCGGCAAGAC
>JAIVXD010000186.1:0-5456 GCA_048636195.1 Anaerolineales bacterium | reverse complement strand
CGGCCTTCCGGTAAAAGCGCCTGCATCCCATGAACCGGTAATCCCCCCTTCGGTTACCTTAGTGGTCGCTATGATGGGCCTGGAAGCAGTGGGGAAAAACCTTGAGCCGGAGTTTGTTTTCAGGTTGGAACGATTCAAGGAGGTAACAGGGCTTGTAAATGGAGCAAAGATTAATTCTAAGGCTCTTGGCAAGATCTTTCATTCACCCAAAGGCCTTTTCAAAGGCACACCAGTTTCAGCAAGGCGGGTTGCATTTTTAAACAAACTCGATCTTCTTCCCGACGATCAGGAAGCGAAGGATCTGGCGAACTTGCTGCTTAGTCCTCCCAATGCTTTGATCGACCGGGTGGTGATCGGGTCTATCAAGGAGAAAAAATATTTGTTAATCGGGGAAAAACCATGAGGAATATTTACACAAAGCTTGTCGAGATGTATAAAAATGGCCGCCTATCGGTCCTCGCTACCATTATTAAACAGGCTGGTCCGACCCCCAGAGGTATTGGAACTAAGTGCCTGATCCTGGATGATGGATCATTTACAGGCACCATCGGCGGCGGTATCCTGGAGGCTCAAACACTCCAGGAAGCCAGAAAAGTCTTTGAAACGGGTCTTCCTGTTCGCCTTGAGTTCTCCCTGAAAGGTGCAGATGTAGCAGATACCGACATGCTGTGTGGTGGTGATGTTGAAGTCTTTCTTGAACCTATGCCGTCAAAAAGCGAGACACACCTTTTGGTATTTGACAAGGCAATGAAAATTGCCGATCAAGGTGGTGTAGGGCTGCTGGCAACGGTGATTGATCAGGCACGATGGGAGTACGGTACCACTCCCAGGGTGTTTATTGAGAAAAACGGGATAAGGACCGGTTCCCTGGGTGGGATGCAGGAGTTGGAAGATGCCATATTAAAAGAGATGGACCGGGTCCTGGGCTCAAGGGTGCCCTGTATCCTCCATGTGCAAGACCATGCAGGGAATCAAGTGGAGGTCTTTGTTGAGCCGGTGGTGTCCGATCCTGTTCTGTATGTTTTCGGCGCCGGCCATGTATCCAGGCAGATCGTGCCCCTGGCAAGCCGTGTGGGATTTCAGGTGGTGGTCATTGATGATCGAGCTGATTTTGCAGACGCCAGTCATTTCCCTGAGGCCAGAGACATATATCAGTTGCCGTTTGAAGAGGTGATGGACAGATGGTCGATTCATGAATTATCCTATTTGGTAATTGTGACAAGAGGCCATATGCACGACAAGAATGTCCTGGCCCAGGCGCTGAAAACAAAGGCAGGGTATATCGGAATGATCGGCAGCAGTCGAAAAAGAAATATCATTTACGAGAAGTTACTTGAAGAAGGCTTCACCGAGAAGGATCTTTCCCGGGTCCATTCTCCCATCGGGCTTGATATTGGGGCCGATACACCAGAAGAGATTGCGGTAAGCATTGTGGCAGAGTTGATAAAGGTGAGGAGAGGATACACAGATTGACGATTGACAATTGAATATTGAATATTTTTTAGTGTCCGAAAGAAAAATAGATAATTTTTCCAAGTTCAAGCCGAAGCCCCCGGACTTTGAGCGGGGGAAGGCAAAAATTTCAACGACCCCATAAAAATATGCTTCGCATTTCACAGGGCAGGAACAGAATTTGGGGAAATTGGCAGTTTTCGTTCAGGCACGATTTAAGGAGGTGTAAGGGTGGAGGACTCATACCAATCATGGCTTTGGGAGAAGTTGGGGGAGACGTGCGTTAAGAACTTAAAAAAGCATGGTTTCGATGCCCATTTTGTGGGAACCGTTGATGAGGCGGCCGATCTAATTTTTGAGATGATTTCAGGGTATGAGACCTTCGGGTTCGGGGGTTCGGATACATCGAGGGCTCTGGGAATCCTGGAGAAGCTGAAAGTCGAGGGAAAAACGGTCTACGATCACTGGCAGAAGGGCCTTACCAAAGAACAGGACCTGGAGATCCGCCTCCAGCAAGGCCGATGCGATTGCTTTATTTGCAGTGCCAATGCCATCTCTGCTGAAGGGGAGGTGGTCAATGTGGATGGTATCGGGAATCGGGTCGGCGCCATGTCCTTTGGGCCCAAAAAGGTAGTGATCGTTGCCGGCATGAACAAGGTAAGGCTCAACATTGAATCCGCCCTTCGAAGGGTCCGGGAGGTTGCCGGGCCCATGAGGGCCAAAAGTCTCGGCATGGAAACCCCCTGTGCGGAAACGGGTGTGTGCACAGACTGTAATTCCCCGCAGAGGATCTGCCGCATCACCACCATCCTTCACCGCAAGCCGACGCTAAGCGATATATCCGTGATTCTGGTAAACGAGAGCCTGGGGTTCTGATATTCTTTTCGATGGCTTTCAAATCGTCAAGACTGCTTCAACCATAAAACATCTCTTTAATCGCGATCTGGCATTTCACTTCCAAGAAGCCTGTACGGCTAAGCCCTGAATCGTCTCGAAAACTTGAAGGCAAACTAAAACGAAAAAGGAGAAAGGCTAATGAATCATAACCCTTGAAAGGAGCCTCCCCACCTGTTTGAGACTCTGCAAACTGTCTGCCGGTAAGAAATAATCCACATAAGAAAGCGCAATCCTCATCCCCTGAGACACCGGTTGATAATCCGGATCCCCTGCCAGGGGGTTCAGCCAGATGACAGTGTGGGCCTTCCTGGCAAGTTCCTCCATTTCCCGCCTTAGCAGCTCTTTTCCGCCAAGATCCCAGCCATCACTCAGGATAACCACCACGGTTCGCTGGCTGACGAGCCTGTGTCCATGTGCCTGGTTGAACTGATGAAGTGAATAGCCAATCCTCGTGCCGCCTGACCATTCAGGAACTTCACGGGCAATACGTTCGAGGGCCTTTTCGAAACTCAGATGGCGAATAATGAAGGTGACAGGGGTCAATGAAGTGGAGAATACAAAAACCTCTGCCCGAGACCCCACTCCCCGGAGTCCTAACATAAATGGCATAACGAATTGAGCGTATCGATCCATGGAACCGCTCACATCGGCCAGGATCACCAGCCGTTTCAGCCTTTTTTTCTTTTCTTTGAAAAATAGCTCCATGGGGATCCCATCATTCTTGAGGCTTTTTCTCATGATACGGCGGAAGTCCATATCTCCCGATTTCCGGGACCTCCTGGAGCGGCGAGATATATCAATCCTGAAGGGCTCCATTATCTTTTTCAGGGCAAGCTGCGCAACCTGAATATCACCTTTGTCAAAATTTCCAAGGTCCTTTTTCTCAACCGTTGATACGGGACTGTATGCCACCCCTTCCAGCCATTCCCTTTTGTCAGTATCTTCCGTCGGAGCTGATTGTTCCGCATCAATATCAGGTAGGGATTCGGCATCTGAAAGAACCTTATCGATCTCCCGTTCAGGAGGTTGGTGCGTCATGCCAGGTTCCTTTGACTCTTTATTCTTCCGGTGCCAGAATTTTTCAAAGAGGTCCGCAAACTGGACCCATTCCACGTCGGTATTTATGAGATTTGCCCGAAGTGAGGCGAAAAAGTCCTGCCTTTTTGAAAGGTCGATTTCTTTGAGACTTAGAAGGGCATCATGGACACCGCTTTGAAACACTTTGAAGCCGTGGCCTTTTAGGAAGTCGGCAAACCGGACGACCTCACCGGCTAGACCGGGATGGCTTATTTTTTCAGATGGACTAAAGGACATGACAGGAATAGTGAATCATAATTTTAGTTCAGGCCTTAGTATTGAATATTGACTATTTTCGATTGACTATTGAAGGAGCAGGATTCTTAACAGTTGTAAAAATTCCAAGGATTTTTAATAGTCAATAGTCAATCGAAAATAGTCAATTCAAAAGTATTCCGCCCGTTGCTCATCATCGGACCATACCTCCTCCTTGAACGTTTTGATATCCTCCTGGTACTTAAGAATACATCCCAGGGTCTCTATAACCACCCCTTCATCCAGATGCTGCCTGTGCATGGCCATGAGGGCCTGGGCCCAGTCTAATGTCTCGGAGATGCCCGGCTTTTTCAGCAAATTTGCGGTCCTGATCCTCTGCATAAAGCGGGCTATTTGTTCTGCAAAACGGCCTTCAATGCCGGGGAGTTTGGTCGTAATAATCCTGTATTCCTTTTCAAAGGAGGGATATTCAATCCAGTGGTAAAGACACCGTCTTTTAAGGGCATCATGAACTTCACGGGTACGATTGGACGTAACCACCACCATGGGTTTCTTTTTTGCTTTCATGGTACCAATTTCAGGGATCGTGATCTGGAAATCAGAAAGGACCTCAAGCAAGAAGGCCTCGAACTCTTCATCTGAGCGGTCAATTTCATCTATGAGCAAAACAGGGGCTTTTTCCTCAGCCCTCAATATGGCCTCGAGCAGGGGACGTTTTATCAAAAAAGCGGGGCTGTAGATAAGCTGCTCGATCTCTTCCGTGTCTTTTTTTTTCTGTTCTTCGAGTCTTATGTGTAAAAGTTGTTTGGGATAATTCCATTCATATAGGGACGTGGAGGCGTCGAGTCCCTCATAACACTGCAATCTAATAAGATCTGTTTTGAAAAGTCTCGACATCACTATGGCCACCTCTGTTTTCCCCACACCGGGCTCTCCTTCAAGAAAAATGGGTTTTTCGAGACGGTGTGCCAGGAAAAGGACAGTTGCCAGGGCGCGGTCAGCTATATAGTGGGCATCAGCCAGTTCAGTAACTACATGTTCAATGGAATCAAAATGAGATGTCAATTGTTATCTCCTTCAAAAGAGACCCCACGACCCTGCATTAGCAAGGTCTAAAGGTTATAATTAGAATTTCTGTAAGCAGAACATCAAATTTGAAAACAGTCACTTTTTGTGGTATTCTTAGATTTATTTCAGCATATCCGGGAATCACCATGGAATTAGAAAAGAAAAAGCAAGTACCCCCTTCATCCCTTCAAGATCGGTTATCCGAATTGGAGGAACAGGCCGCTCAAAGGCAAATCCATGTTCATTATGACCTGCTCGAAGCCGCAGGACTAAAACTGAAAGGAGGAATCTGTAAGATAAACGGAGAATATCACCTCTTTGTTGACCGGCGAAAATCAATCGCCGACAAAATCGACATCTTACAGGATCACCTTGATCACGTAAATCCCGAAGATATCCCCCACTAATGGAACTTAGGGGCTACGCCCCAATTGGAATGTTGGAATAATGGAAGAGTGGAATACTGGGTTATTGGTAAAATTCATACTGACAGGAAAGTTCAAGATGTTAAAAAATGCAAAACCTCCTTTAAAAACCACCATTCCAATATTCCATCATTCCATTATTCCATGTGCGAGACAGAAACTCAGCCCTCGTAAAAGTCCTTTATCCTTAGTAAGTTGTACAAATTTTGAGACATAAAAGTAGGTTCATGAGATTATTGAACGTCAAAAACCTAAATCATCAATCCAAAATCGTTAATCTAAAACCATCAGGGTGGGTGAGAGGAGTGTCTTTTGTTCTAT
>JAIVXD010000185.1:0-5477 GCA_048636195.1 Anaerolineales bacterium | reverse complement strand
ATTTTGGTGTTATGGTTCACAACAGGTGCTTTCTGGTTGTTCCGCCGTTTTGAAAAAAACAGCAAAACTGGATAAATAGTGAAAGGGGAGGAAATTCAATGGACACATCTCAATTGGCCGAAAAAGCACAATTTATCTATGACGATCTTAGAATGAAGACTTTTCCCGTGGGAGTCAAATTTTTAAAAGATAAAAGGGAATTGCCGACAAAGGCTCGCAGGCCAGCTCTATTCT
This sequence comes from Anaerolineales bacterium, assembly GCA_048636195.1. GTDB lineage: Bacteria > Desulfobacterota > DSM-4660 > Desulfatiglandales > Desulfatiglandaceae > 4484-190-2. Next base: position 5,243 of record JAIVXD010000185.1, on the reverse strand, counting down.
TAAAGAAGAAAATCACTATCTGCCAGGCCATGACAATGGCTCGGAATTACGGCTGGCAAATGGCCATTACGTCAGAAGATTTAATCTGCGTACTGGCCTCATTAGCCTTCGGGTTTACCACTGCCACAAATGCTCGAAAGGAGATGGCTGACTCATTCTTTGAATCCAACTACAAAAGCAGCATAGAGAAAACCGTCAGCGAAGTGGACCAAATGTGTTTTCTTGATACTGATGAGTATCAGGCCCTTCTAATCAGCCCACTCCACAAAATCCCTATTGATCCCGACACCATTGTTCTTTATGGCAACCCGGCGCAGATTTCTCGCGTGTTGCAGGCTGCTACCTTTGATACTGAAGAAAAAATTCACGGCCTGTTCGGGGGTAAGGTGGAATGCCCCGAATACCTCATTAGGCCCTTGAAAACAGGAGATCCCAGAGTCATTGTCCCGGGGCCAGGCGATCGAATTTTTTCCATGACCGCCGATGATGAGATGATTTTTGCTATGCCAATTTCCTTTTTAGACAGGTTTATTCTGGGTCTAAAAGAGTCCGGCAAAAAGGCTGGCGCACGCTATCCCATAACATATTATCAAAACTTTCAACCTGAATTTCCGCCCCATTACCTGGCGTTGAGCAAGAAGTATGGCATATAATGCCTCACTATAGTCAAGTCTTTTTTATAAGACTAAATCTGATTAAAATCATCGTGCTAAGCTTTTCTTTGACTTTACTGAGCATAATCCGTATTCTGGAAACGGAAACAATAAGAAGAATGATGGAATAAGCAGGGGGAAAGATATGAAAAGAAGCGTTTTGCTCACTGTAAATGGTGAAAGGCATGAGGTGTTTATCGAGCCCAATCTTACACTTCTTGAGCTCCTGAGAGAGGATCTAAACCTAAAAGGAGCGAAAGAGGCCTGCGGAATAGGGGCGTGTGGTGCCTGTACAGTGCTCATGGACGGGAAACCGGTAAACGCTTGCATAGTCCTTGCCCTGGAGGCAGAGGGTAAAGAAATAGAGACAATAGAAGGTCTTACAAAAGGTAACGACCTTCATCCCCTCCAGAGGTCTTTTATAGACCATTACTCTTTTCAGTGCGGATTCTGCACTCCCGGAACCATTATGACGGCAAAGGCATTCCTTCACAGAAACCCTAAGCCGTCAAGAGATGAGGTAAAAAATGGTATTGCCGGGAATATATGCAGGTGCACAGGGTACGAAAATATCGTGGATGGCATATTGAACGCTGCCAAGGAAATATAAACCTCAACGCTCTGATGACATTATAGATATTTACTGGGGCTTAGTATTCTTGCCTCACATAAGGAATAATGGAATGGTGGAATAATGGAATGATGTAAATTCGTTTTCTACCGAATGGATTAGATCCGAATTGCTCATTTCTCTTATGGTTTGTCAACTTGATTTTCCCAACAACCCATTCCGTCAACCCCCCAAAACCCATTATTCCAGTGTTCCATCATTCCAACATTCCAGTTGGGGCGAAGCCCCTAAATTCAAGAGAGGTAGCAGGCGATGAGTGAGTTCAGATATGTAACAAAGGGCATAAACAGGACCGATGGAGAGCTGATTGTAACCGGCAGGGCAAGGTATACCTGTGATATGGAGCTTCCGGGGATGCTCGTCGCCAAGATATTAAGGAGCCCCTATCCCCATGCAAGGATAAAGGGGATAAACACTGATAAGGCAAAAGAACTTGAGGGGGTAAAGGCGGTAATAACCGGAGCAGACATAGGCTACAGGAGGTTCTCCTTTATAGATACACCCGCCTTTCCTGCCGACCAGACTCCCCTTGCTGTAGATAAAGTAAGATTCGCGGGAGAAGAGGTTGCCGCTGTTGCAGCCGTAAATGAGGAGGTTGCAGCGAAGGCCCTGGACCTTATTGAGGTGGAATACGAGGAATTACCATCTGTCTTTGATCCTGAGGAGGCAATGAAAGAGGGAGCTCCTGCCGTCCATGAGATTGTAGAACCGAACACAACCACTGCATGGGAGGACTTCGGGGTCCCCCCCTCAAAATCCAGGCCTTATAAGACTGTGAATAATATTTCAAACAGGAACCTAATAGAGTATGGGGACATTGAGAAGGGATTCGAAGAGGCAGAGCACATAAGAGAGGACAGGTTTGAGATACCTTCCACCTCCCACATGGCAATGGAACCCCATGTGGCGGTGGCGAACTACCTGCCCACCGGAAAGCTGGATGTCTGGCTCACCCACATGGGCTATGAGCATAAGAGGTTCTGGCTGGCAAAGCTCCTGGATATACCCATAAGCAGGGTGAGGGTCCATAAGACATATGTGGGAGGTGCCTTCGGGGGCAAAATAAGCATATTCCCATTTGAATTTATCGCTGCATATTTCTCAATGATTACGCTGAGGCCCGTAAAGATAACCCTGCCCAGAGAAGAAGTATTTGCCGGCTGTCCGCCTTCAAGGAGGATGATAGTCTATCTCAAGACAGGCGTTAAAAAGGATGGAAGGATCACGGCCCAGCAAGTGAAGGTCATAGATGATGTGGGCGCCTACAGGAGAAGTTCACCAACAGCCCTCTATCTGGCCCATGTCTTTAGAAACCCCATATATAACATCCCCAATTTGAAACACGAAGGATATGGAGTTTACACCAACAAGCTTTACACCACTGCAAAAAGAGGGCACGGCCTCCCGCAGATGGTCTTTGCCGTTGAATCACAGTTAGATATGATATGCGATGAGCTGGGCCTTGATAAAGTTGAGATGCGGCTTAAAAACTTCAGAAAAAAGGGAGACACCCTTCCCAATGGGGATAAATTGAGGAGTTACGGACTGCCCGAATGTCTGAAGGAGGCCGCAGAAAAGATAGGATGGAAAGAAAAGTATGGAAAGGAAAAATTCAGAGGATTGGGCATAGGCACCGCGTCCATGTTCTCGGGTGCCCACAACTTTCCGTTTTCAAGTGCATCCATGATCAGACTCAACCATGACGGGAGAATGATTCTTTATACAGGACAGACCGAATTCGGGATTGGTGTAGATACAGCGATGGCACAAATTGCGGCCGAGGTGCTCAACTGCCCCCTTGATTATATAGTTGTCAATTCAGGTGATTCAGAGGTGAGCCCACAAGATGTAGGGAACTGGCTGAGTGGAGGGATATTCGTATCAGGGGAGGCCGTCAGGAGGGCGGCCCTGGATCTCAGGGACCAGATGTTAAAACATGCGGCCGCCGGGCTTGATATCCCTGTTGAAGACCTGGATATGAGGGATGGCTGGATTATACCGGTATCAGATGGATCAAAGAAGCTCTCCTTTTCTGACATGTCAAGGTATGGGATTCAAATGGCGGGTGGAGATCCACTCATTGGAAAGGGATATGTCAAGTGTGTCCCGGAGGTCCATTTCTGGAAGGGGAAATATAACAAGACAGCGTCCCTTTCCTCTGGAAAGGGCAGATTTACAGAGGCCTATGGCCTGACCCTGGCCATTGCCCATGTGGAGGTAAACCCCGAGACCGGAGAGGTTAATATACTGGAGATTGTCGTTGCGGATGACTGCGGAACTCCCATAAACATAAAATCCGTTGACGGGCAGATCATGAGTCAGACTGTAATGGGCATAGGAGATGTATTCTACGAGGAGATAAGGATCAATAACGGGATTGTAATGAACCCGGACCTCCTTGATTACAGGGTGCCGACCGCCAATGATATTCCAAAGATAACCTCCATTCTTGTGGACAGTTATGAACCCAACGGTCCCTTTGGTGCAAAAGAGGTTGGTGAGTCACCGAGGGCAGCGGTCATATCGGCCATTGCCAATGCCATATGTAACGCCATAGGAAAGAGGATATATGACCTCCCCATGACAAGTGACAGGATAATGAAGGCCCTGGGTTCGAGAAGCGTCTGACTTGGGGGGTATGGAATATTGGAGTACTGGAAAGACGAATCAGCAGAAAAACGTTCAAGACTCCAAGTACCAAATTACAAATAAATTTCAAACTACAATATCCAATGATAAAAACCGTTTGTTATTTCGAATTTTGGTAATTGTGATTTGTTTGTGATTTGTGATTTGATATTTAGAATTTTCAATAATCCATCACTCACCGGCAATCCCCCCGCGGGACCTCGATCCAGTCTTCGGAGCAAAAGGAGATAAATCATGAGTGTACTACCGGAATTTGAATACAAAAGGCCTGAAAGCCTGGAAGAGTTCCTTCATCTGCTTTCTGATTATAAAGGGGATACTATGATCCTCGCCGGTGGGACTGATTTACTGCCAAGGATAAAGATGGGGTTGAAAAACCTCGATCTTATCATAGATATTAAGGACATTGAGGGCTTGAGTTATGTGAAGGATGAAGGTGAAAATGTGAGAATCGGCGCCCTTACAATTATTTATGAAATAATAAAAAGCAAAATAATTAAAGATAAATATCCCGCTCTTCATGAAGCGGCAACACTGACCGCCTCTGAGAATCTACAGCAGAGGGGGACAATTGGAGGGAACATCCTTCAGGATACAAGGTGCCTTTACTACAACAAACCTGAGACCTGGAGAAAATCTTTTAATCCCTGTTTCAAGACAGGTGGTGATATATGTAATGCAGCCAGAGGGGGGAAAAAATGCTTTGCCGTTTATTGCGGGGATCTGGCCCCTGCACTCATATCCCTTGGTGCATCCGTTTGCCTTTTGGGCAAGAAGGGTGAAAAAGAAATGCCCCTTGAAGAGATTTTTTCAGGGGATGGAAAGTCTCCCTTTTCCTTAAGCAGTGATGAACTTGTAAAGGATATCATTATACCCTCAGCCAAAACGAGGGGCGGATATGAAAAACTCAGGATGAGAAAATCCATTGATTACCCTGTTGTCAACATTGCCCTTTCCATGGATGCCGGACATAAGGGGAGACTCGTTGTTGGATCTGCTGGTGCAAACCCCCTCATTTATGATTTTTCCTCTTCTGAAGAACTAAGACAGATCCCGGAAAAGGCCCAAAATGATATGTCCACTGTCAACAACATGTATCTGTCACCCTTATACAGAAAGAATATGGTCAGGGTGCTGGCAGATAAGCTATTAAAGAGAGTTTGAAGATCTTTTTTAACGGAATAATATAGTTTTTATCAAAAGCCTTCGGTCATTCCGAATTTGGATACCTTGAGACAACCAGTGTATGTTACGTGTTTGAAACCCATAACTCGCAACTCGCAACCCGCAACTCTTATTAACTCCATCAT
>JAIVXD010000184.1:0-5477 GCA_048636195.1 Anaerolineales bacterium | reverse complement strand
GTCCCGGTCTCGGGACGGGGAGGGCAGGCCTCAATCCCCCTTTGCAAAAGGGGGAGAAGTCGGAATGCCCGGACTTACTGAGAGGTTACGAAAAAGATAAATAACTGATCGTTTTGGAAAACATTTTGACATTGGGGTTTTGGATTTGATTTGACATTTGGATTTTGTCATTTGAACTTTATTCCATAGGGCATCACAAATCACTATCTAACACGCATAGCAGAGCTGGGACCATCCCGCTACTGCGGGATGGTTTAAGGGATTAATCAAACCCCTTTTTTCTCAAACCAGTAAAACAGGCTGCAAAACGCGATTATCAGGACTACTATAACTATCCAGTGGTTAATACCCAATACGCCGGGAAGGGTGATTTTCCCGAAGTTCCCCCACGCAAGCACATTTGTTTTTAGGGCAGGGTAGACTTCAGCGTAAATGGCAGCACCGAACAGCATGCCGATAATTCCAAATAGACTGTCCCATCTTCCTTCACCCAGAGCGCCGACTGCTGTAGCCGGGCAATAACCCAGCAGACCCCAGCCTGCGCCGAAGATGAGACCCCCTATGATATTGGCTCCAAGCGCTGTCGTTTTTGGTTTCAACGCTACCAGACCCAAGTCATGGAGAAAATAGATGCCAACCATGGCCACTATTACCGTGGAGAGCATGAACTTTACAATTGTAAAATCACTGAGAAGAAGGGCGCCCAACTGTTTATCGTATCTTAAGACCTGGCCTTTCTGGAGAAGAAAACCGAAAAAGATGCCAGTAACAAGTCCCCAAAAAAGTAAGTTCATCGGTTTTCACCTCCTCCATAAAGTATTTTCGCCATAATAATTCCTGAAATAAAAAAGCAGATCAAGGCGATATAACCACTTACTGCTAATTGAGCCGAACCGCTCAATCCGTGACCGCTTGGTCACCCTCCGGCCATGCGCGCCCCAAACATGGCAATAATGCCCCCAATAAAGGCAATAACCCATCTCCTGGCTCTATTAGGCCCGAACCTTGTCTCCCACATGGGCGGTAGAGCTGTTTTCCTATAGTCCCCTGAAATTCTGGAGGAGAGTAAGGATCCAAAGAAAACACCAACGACAAACATCCACTGCCAGTCAATTCTCACCTTTTTCTGTACGAAATAGTCCATCTTTTCCACCCGTTCAGATGCAAATACCTTTTCAATCAGACCGGCTGAACGGACAAAGGTCGTGGATGCACCAAAGTACTTTCCGGTTATCAGGACCGACAGGCAAATGAGAATACCTACCATGCCCCCTGCAACATAGGGGGACCAGCTATTTAGTTTAAACACATTCATGATCTACCTCCCTGTTTGTTAAGGGTTTTTCGCTTGGATCTTTGTACCCGTTCACAGGTTCAGGGTTCAACGTTCAGGGTTAAGGACAAAGAAGGGATTGAAGACCCGAAATCGTCGTTAAAAACACTCATTTTCCCAAGTAATTGCCAATTTAGCTCCAAATTTTGGATCAGGCCTGACGAAGCTGACGCTTTTCACATTATTACCTAACCCAAATGCACTCCGTGGAAGAGAATTGAACCGTGAACCCCTGAACCTTTGAACCCGTGAACGGTTATCACTTTATCTGTTTGAAACAAGAACTAAAGTGCTACTTTTTAGGGCTGAGAGTATATTTATTCACCATATGGTGGGGATTATAGGATTCTTTGGCCTTCCTTAAACCTTCAATACCCAGATCCTGTTCTCTATTGATGTACTCAATATCAGACCAGTCGTTAGTGCAAAAGAGCTGGTTTATTGCACCATAGAGGCCTGGGATTTCGGGGTTGGCCTTCTCAAGATGAATTACTGCGGTATCGGTGTTTAGCGGCTCTCCTATGGAAAAGGCCTCAATCCTGGAATTGATCTGTATAGCGCCTCCTCGATAATCAAGCTCCTCATAATGGGTAAGAGCTTCATATACAGCATAATCTTCTGCAAGAAGGTCGGGTTTGTCAACACACTCCTTTATCTCGCACCATTTTTCCTGCATATCAAGTAAACACTCCACAAGCTCCATGTCCAGGTGACGATATTCGAATGTATAGTTTTTAATAAATCGATTTAAAAGGTTTCTCTTTTTGTGATACTTTCTCCCGGATAACTGGATGAGATCCAGAGTGCGGTAGACGTAATCACTATTGTCTCGATCGAAAAAAGAGGCATAATGGTCATGATCCACGTATTTTTCAACGAATTCCTCACTTACTCTGCAAATCTTCACATCCGTGGTGAGCTGCTGAAGTGTTTCGCAAAGGATATCGAGGGCCTTTTTTTTATTTCCAGGGCCAATAGGTGGCAGGCAGAATGGTAAAACCCCCTCAGGTTTGAAAATAATCAGCATGCAGTCTTCCCACTGAAGCCATATGGGATGGTAATGATGCCGCCAGATGAAGAGATTCGTAAAGGTTAATTCAGAAGTCTGAGGAGGGTCCTGAAGAAAGAAGTGTTTAAATATCTCTTTGTGTTGGATCTCTATCGGTTTAAAATCATCCAGTACCATGTGTATCCCTTGATTTTATCCCTTAATAAGTTTCCGCCCAAAAGTCGTTCTTTTTCTCTTTTTGCCGCGCAACCTGCCCTTGGTTGAGGAAATGCAGAAAGGCGTTTTTTCTGATCTACAAATAGCCTTCCATGATTTTGGTTAGCGTCACCCGGTCAACATCCCGTCCAACCAAAGGCCCTTGACTTAATACCGGAAAGTGATCTTCAAAGGGTGGCCTGTCGTTGCGGTAAATGATACCAATCGGAATTTTATCTCCCCATTCACCAGCCACCTTTATGGCTGCCTCCCAATCCGTAGGGTCGTATCCTGCTGGTAGCGGGTTACATCGCTCCTTGTACCAGGAAAAGGTATTGACCTTGTTGAAAGAGACACAGGGCTGTAATACGTCAATTAGGGCAAAGCCCCGATGAGCAATGCCCTGCTGAATTAACTCGGACAAATGATCCATCTTGCCGGAGAAACCGCGGGCAATAAAACCCGCCCGCATGGCCACGGCCACTACGATTGGACTGAAAGGCAGTGACGGCACGCCTTCAGGCTGAGCCTTTGTTACAAAACCTTCGGGAGATGTGGGGCTGGCCTGTCCCTTGGTCAGGCCGTATACCTGATTATTGTGTACCAAAAGTGTTATGTCGATGTTTCTACGAATGGCCGCCAGAAAGTGGTTGCCACCCTCTCCGTAATTACACCCGTCACCACTTTCAACAATTATCGTGAGTTTCGGGTTGGTAAGCTTCGCGCCTGTGGCCACCGGGAGCGAGCGGCCGTGAAGGCCATTGAAGACATTTGCATTAAGATAATGAGGTGCCTTGGCAGCCTGACCAATACCAGAGACAAACAGCACCTCATGAGGCTTCAGTTGCCTGGCTACCAGCGCTTGTTTTATTGCCTCCAAAATTGAATGATTTCCACAGCCCGGGCACCAGGCTGTCTCGTAGTTTCCGTAATCATCAGTATCTACCATGTATATCCTCGCTGTCGATTCAGGTCACCGGTTTAATTCTCGAAGTATTGACTCGGGTGTTAGCGGCAGTCCATCATATCGAAGCACCTTCTTCTTGATTTCAAACCCCGACTCTCGCCGGATCAGCCGCGCCAGTTGACCGCTGGCGTTGCTCTCGATACTGATGACCTGCCTTGCATCCTGTAAGCGTCCTAAAAACTGGTCAGGAATAAGCGGCCAAACCTGCGAAAAATGAAGCGTGGCGACCCTTTCTCCGTTGGATCTCAAAAGTGAAGCCGCTTCGAGGACCGCACCCTTGCTCGAACCCCATGAGACCAGCAACAGGTCCGGTTTGGTTTCCCCTTCAATATCCGGAGGGATGACATCATTTTGAATTCCTTTCTCCTTTCTCAGCCTCTTTTCCAACATCTTCCTTCTCACGGTAAGATCTTCCGTAATGTGACCTCCCTCTGTATGCTCATCGCTATCAGCTACCACAAGATGTTCGGTCATCCCCGGAAGGAGGCGAGGAGAAACTCCGCTTTCTGTTATGGCATAACGTGCATAAGGGGAAGTCGCAGCTTTCTCGATACATATAGGCACTGGGGGTAACTTTTCAACATCAAAAGGGATCACAGTGCGATAGGAATCCGCGAGAAACTGGTCGGTCAGAAGAAACATTGGGCCCTGATATCGCTCTGCCAGCTCAAAGGCCTTGCGGGTGAGGTGAAAGCATTCTTCCACCGTTCCAGGTGCAAAGACTGCTCGTGGAAACTCACCGTGACCAGCGTGCAGGACAAACTCGAGGTCAGCCTGTTCGGTTCTTGTGGGAAGGCCAGTTGCTGGTCCGGGGCGTTGGGCCACCACGACCACCAGGGGGGTTTCCGTCATGGCTGCCAGACTGACCCCTTCCACCATAAGGGCAAATCCACCCCCGGATGTTGCCACCATACTTAGGGTTCCAGCAAATGAAGCCCCGATAGCCATGTTGATGGCCGCAATCTCATCTTCCGCCTGTTCCACAATCAAACCCATTTTCTTGGCATGGCCTGCCAGGTTCAGATTGATGGAGGTAGCAGGGGTCATGGGATAGAAGGCAGCAAACTTTAAGCCAGCAGAAAGGGCCCCAAGGGCAATGGCCTCGTTGCCATTCATCATCAAGCGCCGAGAGGTGTTTGGGATAGTGGGGAGTTTAGGGCCGAATTTTGCGTGTTCTGCCGTCCACCTTACGGCAGATGCAAGCACACGTTGGTTTTCTACAGCCAAACTCGCGTCCTTTTTGTCAAGGAAATCATCCAATGCCCCTGCCATCAGGCTTTCGCTCAAACCAACAATGGACCCGACCACCCCAAGGGCTACGATGTTTGAGAACCTGTTTTGGGCCAATTCCTTAAAAGGTACTTTCAAAAGAAAACCACTATCAATATCTAAGGCGGTATCAAGGACGATGATCCCGTGAGACGATAGATTCCCGCGATGAAGAGTGACGGTATCACTGTCGAGAGCGACCAAAAGGTCTACAGGCTCTCTTGGGGCAATGATCTTTTCGATCCCCGCCCGGATGGCAAAGGTGTTATGCCCGCCTCGTATGCGAGACTGGTAACTTTGTGTCACGAGGATTGAATAGCCGCTTCGCGCGAGGCTTTTGGCCAGGAGTTGTCCGACGGTGACCAGCCCTTGACCCGCTTCACCGCCAATGAGGATGTTCAGAGTATTATCTCGCATTCCAGGCACTCCTAAGTTTATGTCTTTTCCGCAATTATACTTGCAATAGCCTTTCTGCTTTCAAAAATCCCTTCACGATAGCGAAGGCATCGGAAATCACGAAATAAATCAAGAAGCTCATTGTGCTTCAGCAGATGGTCCGGGTTTTTTGGCTTACCAAATCTGGCCTGGTCAACGATAAAGGTCTCATATACCACCATACCACCGGTGCGCAGACCATCTTTCATCTGTTGGATAAGGGAGCGTTGCAAGTACTTAAAGCAGATAATGACGTCGTACGAACTCTT
>JAIVXD010000183.1:0-5513 GCA_048636195.1 Anaerolineales bacterium | reverse complement strand
TCTTATATTACTTCCCTGATAGAGATATAAAAAATGAAAAATATTCCTCTAAACCAGTACCCAGTACCGGATACCAAGTACCACCTCAATTGAGTTTGAGGCAATTGAGGTTATACCATACAATAACACATTTGATCAATCTCCTGTGGGTAAAACCCTTACGGGTAAACTCCGGGTTAGGAATTTAGGCGTAAGCCTTTTATGCTACCCCGGCATATTGAGCAGTTACCAATAACTCCTTCGAAAACACTATCATGTGCTATTATAAACCATTAGGCAAACAGTTTTTAAGGTAATGTCCTGCTTATGGCACAAGCGCCTCTCTGACAGCAGCTCCGGCAAGCAAGCGTGTAGAGTCCAGGGTTGGCAATGGACAATCATCGGGAACAACTATCAAAGGAATTTCCGTGCACCCAAGAACCACAGCATCACACCCCCGTTGTTTGAGGTTTTCAATAACATCATTAAAGTACATTCGCGATTTTTCTGAAAATACTGCATTTACCAGTTCTTTAAATATTATTTCATCAATCTTCTCCCGCTCTTTTTCATCCGGTATCTCACATGTTATGCCGAATTTCTCCAGCACTTCCGGGTACACGGGCCCTGTCATAAGATACTTCGTTCCCAGTATCGCTAACCTCTCAAAACCGTTCTGTTTGGCTGTCTCTGCAACCGCTTCTGCAATATGCAACCAGGGTATCGGCGACTCCTGCTTTACCAATTGAAAAGACTGATGAATGGTATTGTCCGGGCAAATGGCAAAATCTGCTCCAACCCTCGCGAGTTTACGCGTCGAAGAGAGCATAAGTTCTGCGACCTTTTCCCAATCGCCCGCACGGATATAAACCATGTAATCCGAAAGAGGGTGGGTATGCATTGTTATCTCCGGATGCCGATGTTCACCCATCTCCCGGGGGGCCTCTGCACAAATTGTACGATAACACAGGGCAGCCCCTTCTGCACTGCAACCTACGATCCCGATATGTTTTGCCAATTGTTCCTCCTTTTTGAAGAAAGCAACGGTTATGTGTTGTTCTATTCTGTTATGATTTTGAAACGCTGCTATTGCCCTGTGCGACATTTTTGTGTATGGTTATTCCCGGATTTATTCGAATTGTCAAATTATTTCTACCCAACCCCTTTCCCCTGAAAGCGAGATAATCATGGAAATCATATATCATATTGGATCCATTCCCCTCTTTAAGGGTCTCCCAAGGCCACTGCTTGAAGATCTGGCCATGATCGTAGTGGTTCAGATGTTCAAGAAAAGACAAAACATATTTACGGATGGGGATGATGGAAACGGCTTTTATGTGGTCATATCGGGCAGGGTGAAAATATTCAAAGCCTCATTGGAAGGCAAGGAACAGATCCTTCACATTTTCGGCCCGGGGGAACCCTTTGGAGAGGTTCCGGTTTTTGCGGGTCTTAAATTCCCGGCCAGCGCAGAGTCTATGGAGGAGAGCCGGATCTTTTTTTTCCCAAGGGATGCCTTTATTGGCCTGATCAAAAAAAACCCTGACATTGCCATGAACATGCTGGCTGTCCTATCGAGACGACTCATAAGGTTTACCCAGCTAATTGAAAATCTTTCTCTAAAAGAAGTGCCGGGACGTTTAGCCGCATACCTTCTATACTTGAATGAATTAAATAAAGGGTCTCAAGATCTGGAGCTTGATATTTCCAAGGGTCAATTGGCCAGCCTTTTGGGGACTATTCCTGAGACTCTCTCGCGTATTCTGGGTAAAATGCATAAAACAGGGCTGATTGAGTCCGATGGCCCTCGAATCAAAATTGTGAATGTCCAGGGGCTGGAGGACCTGGCAGTAGCCGGAGGGCGTCTTTAGTTAGTTATTCTGCATCAGATGGGACACTGTCTTTTCAAGCCCGTCGATGGTGAGTTCAAACATGGGAAATATTTCACGGATCATACTGATGCTGCGGGTGTAAGGCCATTCCGCAGGTAACTTGGGATTTAACCACACAGAGTGAGGAAAGGTTTCGGCAATAAACCGGAGCCGCTCATAACTGGGCTTCATAGTCCTTTCCTCGATGTGGATGGATCCGTCCGTGGCCATCAGTTCATAGGGGGCCATGCTCGCATCACCCACGATGATAAACCGGGTTTCCGGGTCAAGTCGGATCAAATCATCCACCTTGAAAGGCTTTCTAAACCTGGGGGGGTCCTCCCAGAGATTGTCATAAATGGTATTGTGAAAGAAAAGGGTTTTTACCTCTTTGAACTGAGAACGGCTATAGTTAAAAAGTGTTTGCACCATCTCCACGTAAGGTTCCATAGACCATCCGCCATTGTCTATGGCCAAAATAATCTTGAGGCGATCTTTAAGGCTGCGATCAAAGATAATCTCTATCTCACCGGCATTCTTCATAGTCTGGTAAATGGTTTTATCGATATTAATCTGGTCTTTGGCGCCCACAGGCACCATGTTTCTCAACCTTTTCAGGGCCTCTCCAATTTGAGCCTGGGTAAGCGGTCCTTCTTGAGAATAATCACGATATCGTCTGTCCATGGCCACTTTCACGGCAGATTTGTTCCTTGAGACACCCCCTACCCTCATTCCGCCTGGATGGTAGCCAGAGTGCCCCACAGGGGATGTCCCTCCCGTGCCGATCCATTTGCCTCCGCCGTGGTGCTCGCCTTTTTGTTCCTTTAACCGATCCAGGAAGTACTGCAGCAACTCCTCCGGATTCAATTTATTCAGAGAGTCTTCATCAATGCCCAGGGCATCTGCGAGGCCCCTGGGATCCTTCAGCCACTCCTCAAGCATGGCCTGAGCCACTTCGGACAGCTCGAATTCGTCGGGTTCTTTGAGTTCAGCCCCTTCAAAATGGTGTGCGAACACCTGATCATAGAGATCGAAGTATCTTTCACTCTTAATCAGAATAGAGCGGGAAGCCGTGTAAAAATCATCAATGGACGTGATAAGGCCCATACCAAGGGCCTTTTGAAGTCGCAAGAATGAAGTAGGCGAAACCGGGATGCCTACCTGTTTTAAGAGATAGAAAAAATTGGTAAACATAATTAGTCAGTGGTTGGTCGTAGGTTGTCTGTTTCTATTCAGAATTACGAGCGCTTCGTTGCTACTTACGGACTTTTTGAGACCAAAAATCGCCCAGACACCACTTCTGGACTCAATCCAGCATCGAGTACCCAGTACCCGGCATCCAGTAAACCAGATTATAGTCTCATCCGTGAAATGGAATTGCCAGCAATAGCATAATCCGGGCTCTTCTTAAACAGGACGCCCAGGTAAGGGATATTTCCTTTAACTAAGTGCTTTACTTTGAAATCAGGATCTGCCTTCAATGCCCTGATCCAGTTAATCAACTCCCTGGTTGCCGGTTTTTTCTCAATACCCCTGAATTCCCTCATCCGATAGAATGCCCTGATTGCATGGTCCATCAAATCCCTGCTAATGTCTGGAAAATGCACCTGGACAATCTTTCTCATCATATCAGGTTCAGGAAAGGCAATATGATGGAAATTACAGCGTCCCAGAAAAGGGTCCGAGAGGTCTTTTTTTGCATTGGATGTGATAATAATGACGGGCCTGAAATTCGCACTCATGGTTTTGTCGATCTCAATGATATCGAATTCCATCTGATCCAGAACGTCCAGCATATCGTCCTGAAAATCCGTGTCTGCCTTGTCAATTTCGTCAATCAGCAGAATAACCCGTTCGTCAGACACAAAGGACTGGCCTATTTTGCCCATTTTGATATACTCTTCGATATTACTCACATCCCTTTTTGAATCACCAAACCGGCTGTCATTGAGCCTGGTTAAGGTATCATACTGGTACAGGGCCTCCACAAGCTTCATGCTCGATTTCACGTTTAGCACGATCAACTTCATATTGAGGGCTTCTGATATTGCATGTGCGAGCATGGTTTTGCCGGTTCCTGGCTCTCCTTTTAGAAGCAGGGGCATTTCAAGGGCCATGGTGATATTCACTATTTGGGCGAGCTCCTCATCCAGGATATACTTGGAGGCTCCGGTGAATTGTTCTGTTGGGCTATATTCTGCAATCATGTATCTACTCCTTGATAAAAAAGGGGGGGTTCACGTATGCCGTGAAGCATTGGCGTTCATTTTTCATTACTTAACGATAAAAAATAATCACTTTAATAGGATAGTCAAGATAGATTATTAAAGGCTTTTTGTCAAACAAAACGGAGACTTTCCATCGATTCTAATATTGATATCAGATAGTTACCCTAATTCATTTTATCGCTTGACATAACCGCATGCTGGTATTACTCTTCTACCAGAACGGTATTATGAATGGAGGCGTTATGAAAACTTTATCACTCAAGTTACCTGAATCATTGCTTGCAAAGCTTACTTCTGCAGCGAGTGAAAGAGGTGAAAGCAAATCTGCCATAGTGCGAGAAGCCATCGAGACATTCGTCACAGGAGATAATCACGTACCAAATGGCTCCTGTTTAGATCTTGCTAAAGATCTCGTGGGATGCGTGAAGGGACCTGTAGACCTGTCTTTTAACAAAAAACACATGCATGGTTACGGCCAATGAAGCGGCGAGTTATTTTAGATACCGGGCCTCTTGTGGCGATTATCAACGGTCGAGACAAATATCATAAGTGGGCTACGCTACAATGGTCGCAAATTGATCCTCCGTTGTTGACCTGCGAAGCAGTCTTATCAGAGGCATGTTTTCTTCTCGGCAGTCTTGATGGGGGTAAAATAGCCGTACTTGAACTCGTTCAACGGAGGATCTTGCATATTCCTTTTAGTCTTGTTGAACATACGAACCAGATTAGCTGGCTTTTGCAAAAATATTCGAATGTTCCGATGTCTTTGGCGGATGCCTGCTTGGTGCGAATGGCAGAATTGTACTCCGAAAGCACTATCCTTACTCTCGATGCTGATTTTAGCATATATCGGAAAAATAAAAGGCAAGTTATTCCAATCCTGTCACCGCCTGTTCTTTAGAAGATTCATGTTTTTGCCGGCACCGTGGATATATCACTGAGCCGGAAATCCTTTTAGGATTTCCTTTTTCACCCCCTCTCAAACCCTTCCCCGGGAAGGCCTCCAACTAATTTAAGCGAGGAAACTAATGCCGTTAGCCTTTGATTCCCTCAGCCACGGATCTATAGCTTTTGGTTTTTTTAACATAGATTCGGACATGCTGCTTCTTGATCGCTATTTCTTTTTCTCCACTGACTTCTGCGAACATATTTCCAGTATCGTGGAAAGTGATGAGGAGGGATCTTTTAAGACCTCCTGGCAGGTCTACTATATTGACAATCCGGAAGATATCGGAGATCTCATGGGGGCCATTCATGGGATCCATTATCAAGGCTTCATCGGCGAGATATACCACCGATTCCCGTTCCCTGAAAGACCCGAAGATTTTAAGCAAAAGCCCGAAGGCGTCAAAACCCGTGCCCTTGTGGAGGACATGATTGCAAAGTATGCGGAATATATTGAGATTCCCTTTATTACGGATAAAGAGGCACAATC
>JAIVXD010000182.1:0-5569 GCA_048636195.1 Anaerolineales bacterium | reverse complement strand
GCAGAAACTGGATGCCCTTTTCCCGGGCCTCCCGGTAGAGATCTTCGCGCAATCCATAGGTACGTATATCCCTGTGAAGTATAAAGATATCCATTTCCGGGTTAAGTTCTTTGAGTTTCAGGGCGTTTTTTACAGATTGAGTGCAGCATGTCTTTGAACAATAGGGGCGTTCAGGTATGCGTGAACCAACACATTGGATAAAGACAGCAGACTTCATCTGCTGAATCGATGAATCGTTTTCTATGAACTTTTGATCCAGTTCCAGACCGGTCAGGACTCGTGTGTCCTTGCCGTACAAATACTCATCAGGTTTGAACTCGGAGGCCCCTGATGCAATGATGGTTACACCATGCTTCAGCGTCTCTTCTTTCCCATCCATTTGGACAATTGTCTCGAAATTGCCAACAAAGCCATCGACTTTCTTTATTTCTGTTTTCAGGAGGACACGGATCTTATCGTCAGATTGCACATCATCAATCATTTTGGCCAGGTTTTGCTGGATATCCTCACCTCGCCAGGTTTCATAAAGCAGTCGGGCCTGACCGCCAAGGCTTTCATTCCTTTCCATGAGAAAGGTGTGGTAACCTTGTGCAGATAGTGTCCTTGCCGCCGCCATCCCCGCAATGCCACCCCCTATGACAAGGGCTGACTGGTTAATCTCCAGCACTGGTTCTGACAGGGATTCCAGCAGGCCTACCTTGGCGACAGCCATCCTGACTAAGTCTTTGGACTTTTCAGTGGCCTTCTCAGGATCTCCAGCGTGCACCCATGAACACTGATTGCGGATATTGGCCATCTCGAACAGGTATTTATTGATACCCGCATTGGTCACTGTTTCCTGGAACAGGGGCTCATGGGTCTTGGGCGTGCAGGCGGCAACTACAATCCGGTTGAGGTTATTCTCCTTAATGACCTGGGCTATGGTCTCCTGGGTATCCTGGGAACAGCTAAACATATTCTCCTCGACAAAGACAACGCCAGGCAATTTTCGAGCAAACTCAACAACGGATGGCACATCCACAATTCCGGCAATATTTGTCCCACACCTGCATACAAACACGCCGATCCGGACTGGCTCACCGGTCACATTTGTTTCCTCCGGAAGCACCTTCGTCTTTGTCAGGGTCCAGCGGGATTTGCTCAGACTGCTACCTGCTATTCCTGCGGCCGCACTCGACTCGATGACAGATGAAGGGATATCTTTTGGGGCTTCAAAGGCGCCGCAGACGAAGATCCCGGGGCGAGAAGTCTTCACAGGTTCGAAACTCGTAGTGGATGCAAATTCGTATTGGTCAAGCTCAATGCCCAGTCTGTGGGCCAGATCAATGGCTTCCCTGCTTACGCCCAGGCCGACGGACAGCACCACCATGTCGAATTCTTCTTCAACTCTTTTTCCGGTTTCATTAATGTAACGGATGATTTGCTTTCCATTATCCCCAACCGGTATTATATTGGTTATTTTTGACTTGATAAACCGGATGCCTGATTCATCCTTGCCCCTATTGAAATATCTTTCGAAATCCTTACCATGGGTACGAATATCCATGTAAAAGATCGCAGTATCTAAGGGTTCCTTACTATGTTCTTTTGCCAGCATGGCTTCTTTGATAGCCTGCGTGCAACAGATAGACGAACAATAGTTCTTGGCCCCTATATGCGCATCCCTGGAGCCGATGCACTGGAGCCAGGCGATTTTTTCCGGCTCTTTTTCATCGGATGGCCTGACCAGATGCCCTCCATAAGGACCCGATGAGGAAAGAATTCTTTCAAACTCGAGGCTGGTCAGGATATTTTGGGATTTCCCGTATCCATAAACATCATGGGTCCCCGGATCGTATACTTCGCCGCCACTGGCGAGGATGATAGCGCCAACACTGAGCGCAAAATCTTTTTGTTGATCGTCAAACTTGATGGCATCGGCAGGACAGAATTTTTCACAGGCCCTGCACTTACCTTTTTTGAGGTAAATGCATTGTTCCGGGTCAAGGGCGTACTTAAGTGGAACGGCCTGGGCATACTTGACATAGGCCGCCTTGCGCTTATTGAGCCCTGCATCATATTCATTGATGACCTTTTTTGGGCATTTTTCAGCGCATATTCCACAGGCTATACATTTGTCCATATCCACATATCGGGGGTACTGGGTAATTTTGACCTCAAAATTCCCTTCTTCCCCGGATATGTCTTTCACCTCTGAAAGGGTGAGAAGCTCTATATTGATGTGCCGGCCGACCTCGACCAGTTTGGGTGAGATAATTCACATGGCACAATCGTTGGTTGGAAATGTCTTGTCCAACTGGGACATAATCCCGCCAATGGAGGTGGACTTTTCAACAAGATATACGTAGTAACCGGAATCGGCTACGTCTAACGCAGCTTGCATTCCGGCAATACCGCCACCTATGACCATTACTGCACCGATCTTTTCCTGGGTCATTTCTTCTCCTGTGAAACAAAGGCTTCTATACCGCTTATATCTATTTTGTTCATTTTTATCCCCAGAGTGTCTCCATCAATGCCCATTGCAAGTCCAAGGAGCTGTGGATATAGAATGCTGGGAAGTCGGTGGTTCGTGCCGCGAAGTGAAGTCATCATTTCCTGCACAGTGTCAAATTGCACCTGACACCACGGGCAGCCGACACAAAGATAGTCTGCTCCGGACTCTTTTCCGTTTGCCAGTTTCCTCTCAGTCAAATCCATGGAAAGCTCATCATTGACGCCCAGAAGAGGAGCGCCACAGCATTCAAGCTTTAGTGGCCAGTCTATGCTTTTGGCACCGGTGGTCTCCACCAGTTGGTCAAACAAGACAGGTGCCACGGCATTGTCAAACTGCATAATATCACTGGGTCGTAATGCATGGCATCCATAGTGGGTTGCAACTTTGAGGTCTTTGAATGGCCTTATTATCTTTTCTTTTAATGCCGTAGGTCCTATTTCTTTGTGAAGTACGGACAAAAAATGTGTTACATCAATATTTCCCTTATACTCAAGACCTTCTTTTGCCAGAAAGATATTGATCTCATCCCTAAGCGATGAGTCTTCTTTCATAAGGTGGTTTACCTTCTTAAGGCTGCCAAAGCAGCACTTGCAGAGTGTCATTACATCCAGACCCTGTTTTTCTGCCAGGGCCAGATTTCTTGCTGAAAAGAGAACGGATGTCTTAAAGTCCGAGTTTTTCATGGGATAGCCGCAACAATTAAATTCACGGATATCCACCACGTCTACGCCGAGTCTTCCTAACACTGCCCTTGCCGAAAGGTCATATTGCTGGACACGGCGAGGGATTGTACATCCAAGAAATAGTGCGAATTTCATCATTTTTTTCCTGTATTGAAAAAGTAAAGTCCTTTATGGCTAAAAGCGATTCCCACAGGAGTTCTAAATGGTCTTTTCCGAAACTTTAGTTCACTTTAGCTCACTTTAGTCACTTTAGTTCACAAAGAAGCCTCTTTTATTGTCAAAGTAGCTTCCAAAAGAAATACAAACAAACCGCCCTTGCTGATAGTGGTAATTTGATTTATATCACAAAGAAGCCTCTTTTATTGCCAGGTTTTTCAGCTCATAGAGTATATCAGTCACCTTCACACCCTGGGGGCAATGTTCCTGGCATTGATAGCAGGTGACGCAATCCCACAGCATGTTTGAACCAAGGGCCAGATCACTCAACCCCAGGCCGAGAGAACGCATTATTTGATGCGGAAGAAGACCAAGGACCTCTTGAGGATTTTCATAATTTTCAACCACAGGGCACACCGTGCTACAATTCTCGCACGAATAACAGTAGGTAAATGTGGTAGCCTGTGAAGATATCTCTGCCTTATTCTTAAACTCTTTGTTTATAGGTGTTAAGGGTATGATCTTTTCAGGTTTTTTAATTAATTCGCATTTTGCTGCAATGGCCTTTCTCGATCCATCCAGGGGTTTCGAATAATCCTTGGGATCCAGGTTCTGTCGGTCTATTCCACGATAAAAAGAAAGTTGGGAGAGGACCAAAGGCACAGGTCGCCTTTTCTGGATCATTTCCTCCTTTACACTGACCCATAAATCCCTGAGATTAATTCCAACAGGACAGACAACGGTACAGCGATCACAATTGGTGCACAGATAGGCCCCTTCCTGAATCGTCCTCAGGGCTTCCTCGTCCAGATCCTTGTCTGAAACATATTCCTTAAGAAAAACCATTTTTTCTGAAGGAAGGATCGTCATATTGCCTGTTTTATAAAATGCCACCGCCACTGAACATCTTCTGCTGCATGTTCCGCAATGGGTGCAGGCGTCAAGTTCCATGACCTGTCTCGTGGCGATATTGGCAGGCTCTGATTTTTCTTTTTCCATGACCGCGTTGGCAAGAAGGCTCACCGGGCTTGCGAAGATGTGAAACATTTTGCTGAAGGGAAGATAGGCCATGCCAGCAAAGCATGCCAGGAAATGGAGATACCAGAGCAGGGTAGGCATGTTGGCCCGATCCAGTCCCAGTGCAATGGGTTTTGTAATTTTGGCCACCGCATAACCGGCAAAGGCCGAGCCTGGTCTGGAATGACAGGCTGCACAGCTCATGTCATGAAATTCTGCGCCTTCGGCCAGGATTTCTTCTTCGAACGGTCCTTTTACAGTGGGGGAAACTATGTCAAAGTTCTGTACCCAAAAGGACTCCAGGGTTCGAAGCTCCTCTTCATCATCCGTATCAGCGTAATCTTCAACCATCTCCTGGTATCTTGTATGTGAAGTTATCTTTGTCCCCTCAAGAAAGACTCCTGAGAGCATGATGATAGCAAGGATTATAATGGCGTAGAGATCCATGGGATTGGTTTTGAGGCGCGGCACTTTCATAACGATTCGCCGGTAGATGGCGATGCCGATTCCCACAATTACCATAAACCCGAAAAAATCCCTCAAGAACATAAAGGGATTGAGTGTAGAGGCATATTCAGAGAACAGGGCTTCGGTGATGATGCCATCCAATGCGTGCATCAGAAGGAGCAGCATAAAGCCTCCAAAGATGAGCATGTGCATCAACCAGCGAAGAAAATCTTCTCTCAATATCCTTATCTGAAGAATGACATCAACAAAAAAGACCTTGATAAGAATGAATATTTTTCCACTGAATACAGTCCCCAGGACGCCTTTGACGGCCGCAGATACTCTTTTGGAAGTCGTAATGTCGCTGGGATTAATGCCGATACTGCGCCGGAACCAGTTGGAAATTTTGTAAATCATACCGATTCCAAAAATTGCAAGAGACACATACAGCGCTATGTCATAAAACATGGGCTCGTTCCCCTTTTAATCGACCCACTATGCATAGGTTCAATTAGAAACTTTTCAATGAATAACATAAATTCACAAAAACTCCGGGCAGTATTAGAAAAATCCCCCTCAATCCCCCTTTGCAAAAGGGGGAAGCAGTCTGAATGCCCGGACTTATTGGGATGTTACTGAATAAACGCCTTAACATTCTTGGACAATCATTTTCTATAGGACGGAAAGTGACTTGTCAATATGTTATTACCCCCAACCTCTAATGATTCTGGGCACATTAGTGCATACTTATGGTGATGTTTTGACCCTA
>JAIVXD010000181.1:0-5588 GCA_048636195.1 Anaerolineales bacterium | reverse complement strand
GTCCTGGGGCATAAAAGTTGTTGAAGATCTGGAAGCAGATGATTTGCGCAAGAATAGAAAGTATAGCCATTTGGCCATTGGCGACCTGGACGTGGAACGGTTAAAACACATTATTAAAGGATTTGGTGTCCCCTTTGAATTTGATGTAATGGGAATTTGTGCCCAGGATCATGGCGTGGCACCTGCTTGTGTATCCCACTTAGATTATCGTCACAATATTTTTCAGACCAGTCTGGATGAGAACCCTTTTCCCCATACCTTGCTCTACAAAAATGGTGAAATCCCAAGCACTTTCAATCGCCTCACTTCCATAGCAGATAGTGTAAAGGCATTCCCGGTTAGTGAAGCTTATGTTATGGACAGTGGAATGGCTGCTATACTCGGATCGTCCATGGATTTGCAGGCAAGATCAAAAGAAAGGGTGCTTATTCTCGACGTGGCGACCTCCCACACCCTGGGTGCCGCCATTGAGGGAGGTGAAATTGCAGGTTTTTTTGAATACCATACGCATGATATTACCCTTGAACGGTTGGAGTCTCTATTGGTAGAACTGGCTGACGGAAAATTGGAGCATAAACAGATATTGGAAGAAGGAGGACATGGTGTTTATATGCGCCAGGCCTTTGGGTTTCAAAATGTAGATGTAATTGTGGCCACCGGTCCGAAGCGCAGCCTGGTAAAGAACTCCCGGTTGCCAATCGTAATGGGAGCACCTCTTGGGGATAATATGATGACAGGAGCGGTAGGCCTTCTGGAAGCCATTCGGAGACGAAAAAGCCTCAAGCCTATTCTTTATATGTGATTTTTTAAATCCTTGTTAATCCTGTTTATCGGGAGTTGTACCGTGCTGTGGAGTGCATGGCGGCGGTCCTTGCCCGCAAGAAGGCCCCTTCGTAGAGGTGGGTTACGGTGTTGCTTTTATCGCCCGTGTTAGCAGGACCGGTTTCGGGCTGTGGCGAAGCACCCGTTCAGATACACTCCCTAAAGCCCAACGGCCCACACCCGTGCGCCCATGAGTGCTCATGGCCACCAGATCTATATCCTCTTGTCGGGCATGATCGAGAATTTCAGTGGCATCATGCCCGTAGCGTACATGAGTCGAGATCTTTAAACCCTCCTTTTTGAGCTGCTCGGCAAGACCTTCAAGGTAGTCATACGCCTTTTGCGTGGCTTCAACCTGACGCTCTGTAGGGTCGGCTCCAGGGAAGGTGTGAACCAATGCAACGCGCAGGAGACTGATTTGTGCACCAGTCAGTCGCGCAAGTTCCTTGACCTGTGGGAGGATCTCCTCAGCAAGGGGTGAGCCATCCAGTGGAACCAGGATATTTCGATACATGGCAACTCCTTATGCATAGTAAAAATTGAAACGATATGTTTAAACTAATTTTGATTTTAAAAAGAGTCAAGCCAATATTGATGAACTCGTAAAAAGTCGAAAAACACCATTTTTTGTCATTCCGGCGAAAGCCGGAATCCAGTTTTTTCAATTAGTTGCAGAGTTTCTGGACTCCGGTTTTCACCGGAGTGACGACTTTTTGCGAAACCATCAAAACTATTGTTTCAATTCTCCAACACTCCAATACTCCAGCCTTAAATATTTAGATCATATCCAAGAATTAGAAAGCTAAAATTATAACCGTTTAAAATATAACGGAATAAATTTCTCATCGCTCCCCAAAATAAAAAACCCAGACCGGTTCTCTCGATCTGGGAAATCCCTTTTTTATCCACAAGATCCATAGGGTTACCCCGCTCCGCGGAGGTTTCTACCCTGTTCAGGCAGGTCTTCTGACTTTCGGATCATCCTATGTGCCGCGCCTTCCCATCCCGCTTGCGGCGGGACAGTGGCACTTTGCGGTTTTCGTCCCCGATAACAGCGGCGGGCCCGTCCTCGATTTCAACGAGGTTCCCTATTAAGCTCGGAAATAGCACCTGAACTACAAAGAATTTATAGTTAAAAACAAATAATAAGTCCATACAAATTTATATACAACTAATATCTTGAGAACTATCATGTAAAATGTTAAATAAAAAATAATGTAAAAAGGGCTGTGGGAACTAAGAAACAGAGAAAAAAGTCTGCCATAGCAGGCCTTAGTAAAGCGGGGTTAAGTTGATTTCTGATGGTCATTAAACAAGCCAAAGAGGTTCTCAAAATAGAGGCACAGGGTATCCTGAGTCTGGTGGACCGCGTGGGCCCTGAATTTGAAAAGGCCATTGAAATTATCATGAAGGCCAAGGGAAGGGTCATACTGGCGGGAATGGGAAAGTCCGGCCTCGTAGCCAGAAAAATTGCCGCCACCCTCAATAGCACAGGTACCCCTTCCCAGTTTCTCCACCCCGCAGAGGCTATTCATGGTGACCTTGGCATGGTTACCAGTGATGATGTCGTTGTGGCAATTTCCAATAGCGGACAGACTACCGAGATCAACAATATATTGCCCATGCTCAAGAAAATAGGGGCAAAGATTATAGGCTTTACGGGCGGCATGGACTCGCCCATGGCAGAAACCTGTGATCTGGTTATCGATGTGGGCGTGGAAAGAGAGGCCTGCCCGATGGGGATGGCCCCAACGGCCAGCACCACTGCTGCTCTGGCCATGGGTGATGCGCTTGCCGTGGTTCTCATCAATCGGCGTCACTTTAACCAGGATGATTTCAAGAGGTTTCATCCTGGAGGTAGCCTTGGAGAGCGTCTTGCTGTCAAGGTCAGGGAGATCATGCTCACAAATGACCGGATTCCCATGGTTCCTCTCGGATCAAAGGTTCAGCAGGTAATAGAGGAAATTGATGCCAAAAAGGTCGGGGCCACACTAATCATTGGAAAAGACCGAAAACTTGCAGGCATTGTCAGTGACGGGGATTTGAGAAGGGCCCTCCTGCGCCACAAGAATATCCATGGGATGAAAATTGAAGATATCATGTCTCCCTCCCCCAAGACCATTGATGAAAGCCAGACTGCGGCAGAAGCCCTGGGGCTTATGGAGCTTAATGCCATAACACACCTCGTCATTGTGGACAAGCACAATAGGGTGAAGGGAGTTGTTCATCTGCACGACCTCCTGGGAAGAAAGGACTTTAGAATAAATGGAGGCTTTAGGCCCACCACGGGGGCTGATCGTTGAGCTGATTACCCCCCTTAAGCATGACAGGTCCATTGATGGCCGGGGATTGGGACATCTTCTGGATCGGCTGTCCCCCCTTGCTCACGCTGTATTTTTGGCAAGCCCTGATACGGGCGAAGGTAAAAACCTTTCCCTTGCTCAGCGGTTGGAGCTTCTTGAAAAGGCCCTGGTAGTGGTCCGTGGCCGGATCCCCATATTGTTCTGGATCACTCAGGATATTGAGGAGAAGACAAAGGAGACCCTTCTTGGTCTAAAAAAGACTCTTAAACGACGCAGGTATGAGGGGCAGGTTTTCTGGGTTGACACTCCTCTCTATTATCACAGTAACCGGGGTCTCCCGGCACTCTACCGGAATTTAAGTTCAATGGTAAACGAACCTTTTATCCTTCACAATGCCCCTGAATTCATAAGAGGCCTGGCCAAACCAATGAAAAGAAGCAATATTCGTACAGCTATCTTGAAGGAACTGGTCTCCTTTAAAGCCATTGTCGGTTTAATCTTTTTGGGCTCCCTGGATAGAGCCTATAATTACCAGAAGGCATGCCGCAGCCGGGCCCGTTTCAGGATTTATGATGGAGACGAAACGCATTTCATGGATCACCCGAGCATGAGTGGAGTAGTATCTTCAGGCGCTAACCTGGCTCCCGGGGCCTGGCAGAAAATCACTGAATCCTCCCTTCGAATAACGGCTGATCAAGATAATTATCCGGAATACCTTCACCAGGTGTGGGATCTTGGGCAGTATCTGCGTGATCTCAAGGGCATCTATCAGCGGGCGCCTGTAACTATTATCAAAGAGGTCCTCGCGGATAAAGGCATCATTGAAACCCCAACATGCACTTTCCCAACTAAAGATGTGAAAGAATCGAAACGGCGGGCCAGGGAATTGATGGCGCGTTATGGCGACTGTCCAACTCCCTGATATACAGGCAAGCTACCAGGCTAATCTGGCTCCGGATAGAATGGATTACGCTCAAGCATCCCTCCAATAACGGCACATTCCAGCCCGAAAGGTAAATAGCCCGCATAACCCAAAATCGGCATCTCGAAAATCAGATAGCGATAGACAAAAGGGACGCTATACTCCCATTTGGCCAGACTGTAGTAATTCCACATCTCCCAGAAATATCCACAAAAAAGTGCTGCCAGGGCGGAAGAGATAACGAGACGCCAATCCCCTTGAGCGATATCACATAGGATATGTTTTTCTCCCATCAGGTTCTGGAGGGGGATGATGATAAGGAGGGGGGAGATCCAGAGTAATGGAAACAGAAAGTTCGGCCAGACGCCAATTCCTGCCAGACCTGGTGTTGATAAAAGTAAGAACCCCCAACTAAGAAATTTGGATCGAGAGAACTTCAACGGGAAAAAACCCTTTAACCCTTTCTCAATCCAGGATGATTCAAGTATCCATTCTCGGCTTCCCAGGACCGCGGGAAGGACTGTCGAGAAGGATAGTGTCGCATACCAGAAATACTCCCACGGGCTGAAATGGACTCCCACGTAATGCCAATTTTGAACAAAGCGGTTCAGGTATTCAAAGAACCACCAAAAAGTAGCGCTCGTGGGGAAAAGCAGCAGGAAAAACCCTGGCCGATCAAGCATCATGCAATGCCCCTTGCGCCGATATGTAAGAGCGTTGATAACCAGGACAAAAGATAACCACAGAGGCGTAAACGTATAGTGCTGAAATCCGGCAAACCAGGTGAAACGGGTCCATGCCAAAATCCAGGCGATCAACCCGGTTACAACCCCTAACCATCCCCACCAGGGGAAAGGATAGGCATGGAAACGATCTGTCCCACCCTGCCTGCGATTTTGCATGCCCCTTATTAGTAAAGGGATGACCATGGAAAGGATGAAAAGGCAATATCCTGTGAAGGCGACCCATGAAAAAGGTGCATGACTGACATACCGTGTTTCAGGAGGGAATTCCAAGTACTGCCGTATAGGGAGGCCTGTCAGGGCTATGCCAAGGAGGGGAAGCCCCAGCAACATCACTATCAGGGTAAAAAGTTTTACCAAAAAACTCCTCATATTGTTCCCAAGATCCGGTTATTGCTAAAAAACAGGTATATTATATTTTCGTATATTCATTCTAAAGATGTCAATAAGAGAAGTTTTTCAGGTTTTTTTCTGGCGGAGCGCTAAGCTTTCGTGATATCTTGTGAGCTGAAATAGCCTAGAAAAAGGAGGTTAAGGTGAAAAACCATCTGGTATGGATAGACCTGGAAATGAGTGGGCTTGATCCGGAAAGACATGTCATCGTGGAAATCGGATCCATTGTGACTGATGACAGCCTCGAAATTGTCGCCAGAGGCCCCGATATTGCCATAAACTACCCTGAACATATCCTCTCTTTAATGGAAGAATGGAGTCTGAAGCACCATCAATTATCAGGACTTCTGGATCGTGTCAAAGCCTCTCCTTACAATTGCCAGCGCGCTGAGCAGGAGACAATTG
>JAIVXD010000180.1:0-5612 GCA_048636195.1 Anaerolineales bacterium | reverse complement strand
CATTGTGATGGTCTGTGTAAGGGGCCTGCCAAAAAGAAAATCCATCTCACTTAAATCGATGCCCAGCTTTTTTGAGGTAAATGCCCTGATATGATGATCGAATCTTAATATTTCCAGGATTTTCCCAACAGCCTCCTCCCCCTCTTTCTTGATCTGCCTTACACACTTATCAAGCTCACTATAGCTGCATCTCTTATCGTGCTCGTTCATGAGGCCCAGGACGATTTTATCACGGATGATGTCCCTTCTGTCCACTTTGGGCCTGGCATAAACCCGCATGAATTCACTCTCATCCCAGCAGGCAAGTGCTTTACACTGAATGGGCCGGTATTCATATATGGTACATGCCTTTGCCTTTTCATCGTAATAGATACATCCCCGGTTTTTTTCCTTTTCCTTTATCTTAATGATCTCTTTATCAGTTACTCTCAGCTCACCACGGATGTTGTCCCGTACAAGCTCTCCCAACCGTATAGTGTACAGATTTCCTCTCTCAATAAACCCGTCATATACTAAGGAAACATCCGCTATCTGCAAGGTGGGGCTCGATCCGAGGCAGCACTCGCCGCATCGTATACAATGTGTCCTTGAACTGGTAACTTCCTTATCCATTATAATAATTTTTAGACAGGATGAATCCCGCCATGCGCGGGGCCCCGACAGCGGGATCTACGCTCCGCTTCGACAGGCATGGAATGACAGGATAAGTCTCTTCATCTTGTTGATCTTATTTTTAATCCCTGTTACTTCAGCCCTGCAATGGCCTGGGCGATGTTGTAACAGAAGTCTCCTATCTTTTCAAAGGCCGTGAGCGTATCTACAAAAAGCAGTCCCGGATCGACCGCGCAGGCAGCGCTCTGGAGGCGCATAATGTGATTGCTTTTCATCTCCTCTCTCATGCGGTCAATGTTATCCTCCAATTTCTGGGCCAGTTCCATAATTTTGTTGTCCTCGGTCCTGATGCCTTCAACAACAACATCCAAAAACCTCCGAACCTCGGTGGATATCAGTCCATGATCGCGTACCGCTCCTTCAGAAAAATACAGATTCTCTTCAATAAGCTCTTCGCTCAATTGTGCAATATTTTCAATGGCGTCGCCAATTCTCTCCAGGTTGTTGGCCATCCGCATTAAGGAGGTTATTTCTTTGGACTCTTCCGGACTGATACGCTTCTGGACCACGTGAACGAGAAACTGGGTAATTTCCCTTAAAAGATTGTCGAGGTCGTCCTCCCTTTTTCTCCATTTGGATAGCTCCTTGAGTTTCCTTTCTTTGAAGGACTTTATAACGTCGTCATACATCACCTGAACAGCCTCACCCATTCTTACAATCTCTGCCCTTGCCTGCCCGATGGCTGCCGAAGGCATATCAATGAATTTGGTATCCAGGTACTTGATGTGGCGGAGCTCATCGAGTTCTTCTTCCTCCTTTTTGTGTGGTGTAAGCCAGATGGTCGCCTTTACTAAGTACGGTAGAATCAGGAGGAAAAAAACAGCACTGACAAGATTAAACATGGTATGGGAATTGGCGATATACCTTGCAATATTGGGTTTTTCTCCACCGACAACAAGATCAGGAGGCCCAATACCCAGAAAGGAACTCGTGAGCCATTCTACCACTTGTAAAAACAGAGGAAAAAACAAAATGATTAAAAGAACTCCAATGACATTAAAAAGAGTATGAGCATTTGCAGTCCTGCGTGCATTAACATTTGTCCCCATACTGGCCAACTGCGCTGTGATGGTGGTTCCAATATTCTCCCCGAGAATCAACGCTACGCTTGCCTCAAAACCCAGGAGGCCCTCTATTGCGAGGGCCATGGTGATTCCCACAGTGGCGCTCGAACTTTGAAGAATCATGGTGAGAATACTTCCTGCCAGGACGCACAGAAAGATGCCACTCAGGTTATCTGCATTGAATCTGGTAAAAAATGAGATAAAAGCAGGACTATCCTTTAACGGTGCGAAGCCTGCCTTCATGGTAGCCAGGCCGAAAAAGACCAGGCCAAAACCCAGGAGGACATCTCCCACATATATCCATTTCCGACGACCAAGAAAGAATTTCAGGATAACCCCTGCAGCAATTGCAGGCAATGCGTATTCTGTTATATTAAAGGCAATTAACTGGGCTGTTATAGTAGTCCCGACATTGGCGCCCAGTATGACCCCGATGGCCTGTGTGAGTGTCATTAAACCGGCATCCACAAAGCTCACCAGCATCACCGTGGCGGCGCTTGAACTCTGGATAACGCTCGTGACAATGGCCCCAACGCCACAGCCAACAAAGCGGTTATTGGATACCATGGCCAGAATCTGGCGCATCTTCTTACCGGCGACTTTCTGGAGCCCCTCTGACATGATCTTCATGCCAAAAAGGAAAAGTCCAAGGCCGCCGAGAGATTGAAATATAACCAACTTCATCATACTTTATAAAAATCCCCTCTCCGAGCCGTAGGCCCTACGAGCCAGAGGCCTCAATCCCCCTTTGCAAAAGTGGGACTTTAGTGCTTCCTGCTAATCCAGGTAAGAAATTCTGTAACGACGCAACGTCTGTGTGCGACATTACAATAAGAAAATGACCAGGGTTCGTCAATGTTTTATGGAATAAAAAAAGGGCCATCAATAGAAAAACATAATGGCCCTTTTTTAGTAAAAGAAAGGAGGCCGGGCAAACCCGGTAGAAGATCCTAACTGACTTTAAAAATCATGGCAGCGGCAGTATCTCCTGCGGCGCAGCCAGCCCATAGACCGTACCCACCGCCTAACATTACAAGTTCTTCCAGTAATTCGGCAATGAGCCTGCCTGCTGTTGGGCTCTGAGGGTGCCCGTAGACCATGGAGCATCCATAGTTGTTCATCTTCATAACATCAAATCCCATCCGTTTGGCCATATTGATATCATTGACAATAAAAGGGTTATGGGTCTTGATTACCTTCATATCCTCTATTTTCAGCCCTGCATCCTTAAGTGCCATCTCCGAAGCGGGAACCGGAGCTGCAGCCATATACCCCCTTTTGGTCCTTGAAAAGCCGTATGAGACAATCTGGATCTCAACGTTGGGGTCTTTACTTAGTTCCTTGGCCTTATCCTGGGTGGTCACTATAAAACCGCAATTTCCGTCAGCAGGATGTGTCTGCGCTCCAAAAGTAATGACACCTCCCGGTTCTACGGGTTTTAGCCTGGCCAGACCTTCGGCAGTGGTGGGTGTGACACCCTCATCCTCTTCCACTAACACCGTCTTCTTTCTGGAGACCTTTACCTCAACTGGAAACATATATCTCTTTTGAAAGGCCCTGTCGTCGGCCAGGGCATCCTGGTACTGTTCATACCTCTTCAAGGTTACCGTATCGCACTCTTCTTTGGTGATTCCTATTTCTTTTGCCACATTTTCGGCCGTCTGGACCATTTTTAACCCGGCATTCGGATCAGAGTTGAAATTGTCCATCATCCAGTTTTCCGATATAACCTCTGCACCGGGGCCCATGGCGTTTGGCCATATGGTATGGGGGCCGTTGGAACACCTGTCCGACATAAGGGCAAAAGCCGTCCCGTAAGTCCCGGTCTCTATATTGACTGCACAAAGATGAATACAGGTGGTTGAGGTCGTGCAGGCCTGGTTGACCATAAGTGCCGGCAACTCCTTTTGATTGTCAACCAACATGGCTGATGCCCAGGTGTGGCTGTAAAACATGTGGTGCTGTGCGATGGTGATCCCATAGTACATATAGTCAAACATAGTGGGATCAAAGTTGCTTGCCAACAGCCACTTTCTTGCCGTCGTTGCTCCCAATGAGATTGCATTCTCATTGGCCATAGTTCCCTGCCAGCGGCTAAACGGACTTGAATAGTAGCCCTTGTACGGTATAAACGCTTTTGTCAACATGTGATTTTTCCTCCAATTGGATTTGCTGTTTTTACTGCTTACTGCCTACGTTTTTAGTCATCACTCCACTTACCGTATTTTTCTCTAAGTATCCTATGTAAAATTTTTCCTGTGCCTGTTCTGGGCATTTCTTCTTCTTTAATAAAATCAACAGATTTTGGCCTCTTGAACCCTGCAATTTTACCTTTGCAAAAATCCATGAGCTCCTTTGCAAGATCATCGCTAGGCTCATAGCCATCATGCAGAATAACTATGGCCTTTATTGCCTCACCCCACTTGTCGTCAGGTATCCCGATAACTGCGACATCTTTGGCCGCCTCATGGGCGCCCATAGTGCCTTCCACCTCAGAAGGATAAACATTTTCCCCACCGGTTATGATCATGTTTGCCTTCCTGTCCACAAGGGTATAAAAACCGTCTTTATCCCTTCTGGCCATATCTCCGGCAGAAGACCATTCCCCAAAAAATGCCTCTTTGGTTTTCTCAGGCTCTTTCAAGTACTGCTTGAAGAGCATGGGGGTCCTGTAATAAACTTCTCCTACCTCACCATCAGGCACAGGATTTCTGTCCTCATCGAGCAGCTTGATCCTGTCCGTGCCAAAGATTTCCTTCCCTATAGAGCCAAGTTTTTCAAATTGATATTCCGGCCTCAAGAGGGTTACAAGACCCCCCTCTGTTGTCCCATAGGCTTCCCAAAGCTCGGCATTCTTGAAATACTCCATGATGGCGAGCTTCAGATCTTTTCTGGCAGGCGCAGAAGAGATAAGCAACTGACGAATAGACGAAACATCAATACTGTTTTTAACATCATCCGGCAGGGCCAGCATCATAATGTAATGGGTCGGGACCAATGAGGTATAGGTGATCTTATATTTTTCAATAGTTTTCAACAGGTCTTCAGGATCGAAGCTGACCATGTTGTAGACAAATACCGGCGCCGACACCAGGGTATAGGTAAAGGAGTAGAATATGGAATTGATATGGCACATGGGCATGACCAGCATGACTTTATCCGTAGGGAGAACGCCCGTATTAGTATTATTCAAGTAATATTGGGCAACAGTGCTTTCATGGGTCCTCATCACCCCTTTGGGTCTACCAGTGGTCCCTGACGTGTACATGATGTACCATATATCAGCAGTATCAACCATGATATCCGGCTCATCAGGAGAGGACTTGGCCAGCCAGTCTTCATATCCTATGTATCCATCAGGCACCGGCCCATCTCCCATATAGATATACGCATCTTTGGGAACAGGGAGTTTATCCTTGATGCTGTCAACGAGCTCCACAAAAGGCGCCTCTACAATAAAGGCCTTGCATTCCGAATGGTTGACGATGTACTCAATGTCAGGACCCGCCAATCTGAACATTACAGGCACAACCCATTGCCCGCCCTTTGCACAACCTGCGTAGATATCCATCCATTCACCCCGGTTGTAGGCAAGCACAGCAAAGGTTTCCTTGTCACCCACACCCAGATCCTTCAAACCGTTTGCCAGGCGACAGGAACGTTCATTCCAGTCTTTGAAGTTAAATTCGTTGTTCTTATCCTGCCATCCCAATTTATCCGGATAATTGATGGCATTCATCTTCAACATATTACCAGCATGCATCCATTTACTTGTCGTCATTTTTAGGCCCTCCTTCTTGTTTGTGTTATTTAGTACAAATTTCAGATCTCGTTGAGTCGTTAAGTTGTTAATTAATCCCTTAAACCATCCCGCAG
>JAIVXD010000179.1:4540-5643 GCA_048636195.1 Anaerolineales bacterium | reverse complement strand
GTGCCTGAACGTAGTTTTCGTTCAGGCACTAACTATTCTTTGAGGTATTATATATGCAACCCCGTGAGCGTTGCTGGATCGTTGGGGCTGGTGCCGTGGGCTCAGTACTCGCTGCAATTCTCCACCAAAGCCAGACAATTGAGACCTATCTGGTGGGCAGCAGTGTCCATGCAAAAGAAGTCCAAAAGAATGGTCTTTTTTTTCAAATCGAGGATCAGAAGCCATCAAACGTTCCAATAAGGGTAATTTCCCCGGATCAGGTCCCCACATTAGAGGAAAGGGATATCGTCTTGATGACGGTAAAGGTGCCTTTGTTGGATAGGACCTTACTCTGGTTGCGGCCCAGGTGCGGCCCTGAGGTTGGCGTTATTGCTCTTCAAAACGGCATCGGCCCTGAGGAGATTATCGCTCATGGGCTTGACCGGCCCGTGGATCGAGGGCTTGTGTTTTTCGGGGCTAATAGTCCATCTCCCGGCAAAGTGCGCTACTTTCCTGGTACCATTCACCTTAGACCATCAGCCGTAACTGAGAGCTTGTGTAATCTGTTGGAAGGGTCGACCGTTAAGTGTGGACTGGCAAAGAACTTTAAAGAAATGGAGTGGTTTAAACTTGCCATCAATTGCATTGCCAACCCCTTTGCCGGCATCCTGAACGCTGGCAATCGCCAGATTGCTCAAGACGTCCTCAATCCTGCCAAAGAACTCGTTTTATCTGAAGTCCGTCAGGTCGCCAAAGCTGAAGGTGTTAGCATTGACATCACTGTCAAAGAAATGAACCGCTACCTCGACCGTGACAATGTGCCATCGCTAAAGGCCGATCTTGATAGAGGGATGCCGACGGAAATCGAGGTTCTTAACGGAGCAGTTATCCGCCTCGGAAAGCGACACGGCATTTCCACGCCCATAAATAGGCTACTTGTGAGCATGGTAAAATTCCTTGAGTCATGATTTCTTCGTAACTTCTCAATAAGCTCGGGCATTCCGACTGCTTCCCCCTTTTGCAAAGGGGGATTGAGGGGGATTTTTCTAATATAGCCCGGACTTTTTGAGAACTTACATCTCTTCTAGCCTAAGTTTATTACGATCAACATAAAAACCAAAAAT
>JAIVXD010000179.1:0-4531 GCA_048636195.1 Anaerolineales bacterium | reverse complement strand
TTCAAGCCACCCCTTTTAGGGGTGATAGTTGACTAACTTGCCTCCAATTCTTCTGGATTATGGGTTAAAGCAGTGACCTTGGCGACCCTATCTGGTGGTCCAAGGACAAAAAGCACATCGTTAGCACAAAATGGTATGTTTACGTCCGGGTTGGATAATATTTGTTGGTCGCGGCGTATTGCCAATACCGTGACTCCATATTTCTTTCTCAGCTCAATTTCAGCTAAACTCTTTCCAACTAAAGGTGATCTTTCAGCAACCCTCAACGTACTGATTTCGACATCGGGAAGCTGAAGTTTTAAATCGGCAAAAGATGACGACTTTTTGGAAAGGCTTCGAAACATTTCATAACCATCTGCTCGAACTTCAGCGACCAGACTTTCAATTTCATCTCTGGGTATAAGGTATTTTGTCAAAACCCGGGTAAAGATTTCCACTGATGTCTCAAATTCTTCCGGGATGACTTCGTCGGCCCCTAATTCATACAGGGGCTTCATCTCCTGGAGATAAGGGGTTCGTACGATCAAGCAAACTTTCGGATTAAGTCTCCGGATGATTTCGGTAATTCTACGGGTTGCCGTGGGATCGTTAATTCCAGCTACCACAATTTTCGCATCTTTGATGTTTGCGTGGTGAAGTACTGCCTCCTGGGTTGAATCGCCATAGTAAATCGGTTCACCCTGTGCTTGTTCACTCCTTACTGTTTCGGGGTTCATTTCAATGATTGCATAGGGAATACCTGCTACCCTGGCGGCCCGTGCTACGTTCCTACCATTCACTCCGAAGCCGATGATAATAAGGTGGTTTTTTTTGTCTTCAACCTTTATCTCTGAAACAGGAGAAAAGCCCGATATTAACCTTTTCGGCAGCGGCAATAGCAGGATAATATCCGCCAGGCGTGGTGCCAGGGTTATAATGAATGGCGTCGCCGCCATGGTAAGCACAGAGAAAGAAAGGAATATCTGGTAAATATTTCCTGTAAGCAAACCATGTTCAACACCGGTCTTGGATAGAATGAAAGAAAATTCACCAACCTGACCGAGTGCAAGGCCAACCAAAATTGAAGTGCGAAGTGGGAATCCTAATAAAACCGTTGCAAAGCAGGCAATTATGGGTTTTATGACCAAAACGCCTAAAGTGATCAGCGCAATAGTTCCAGGTTGCCGGAAAAGGAAGCCCACATCGAGCAGCATGCCAATGGAAACAAAAAAGAAGCTCGTAAAGACATCCCGAAATGGTAAAATGTTTCCGAGTGCGTGATGACTGTATTCAGATTCGGAAATGATCAACCCTGCCAAAAACGCGCCCAGGGCAAGAGAAAGCCCCGCACTGAAGGTTACCCATGCAACTGCGAGGCATATTACAATTATGCTCAGCAGGAAAAGTTCCTGGCTTCGCGTCCGGGTGATTTGATACAATACCTTTGGCACAATCCATTTAGCGCTAACTATGACCAGCCCGATGATTCCGATTCCTTTGGCAACAAGAACGAGGGCAGATTCGCCTGGTCCCCCTGTTGCTCCGGCCAGTAGAGGCGTAACCAATATCATTGGAACAATAATAATGTCCTGGAAGATCAAGATGCCAAGAGTTGTACGTCCATGGGGGCTATCAACTTCAGCTCTTTCCTGGAGTAGTTTGAGCACAATGGCTGTGCTGCTGAGGGCTATAAGAAAACCTATAAAGATCGATTTGCCAATGGGTTGACCCAGTTGCCTGGCTATAATAAAAGTGATCAAAAGCGTTAACAAAACCTGAATCGAGCCCCCCATCAGGACTGGTTTCTTGATTTGAAGCAGTTTCTTAAGTGAGAATTCAATTCCGATAGTGAAAAGCAATAACACAACACCGACTTCAGCCAAAAGTTCAACTTCATGAACTGCTTTTACAAGGCCAAGTCCGTAGGGCCCGGCCAATATCCCGGTAAGGAGAAATCCCACAATCGCCGGCACGCGAAGTCGATGGCATATAAAGATGATAGCAATGGACAACCCAAATATGATGATAATGTCATTTAGCAGCGGTATTTCCATATTCTAATTTCCAGTATTCCAATCCTGTCTTGGCGGGATGTGCGAAGCGAACTAACTTAATATCCCTGTTTTAAGTCTATGTTACACGAAGTTTTCCTGTTAACAGTACCTGCATTAATCCTTTTTTCAATAAAATTAGCTGGTCCCTGTGGTTTGATTCCTTTTCAAGTTCATCGTCGATTGAAGACAAGATTTTGGCGATTTTCTTCTGCTCCTTGTAAAATTTCTTCACGGTATCTCTTAATTTTACAACTTCCCAGTCAACCGGTATCTGCCCGATGCCGCGGGTGAGAAGTCTTTGTCTTAAGCCGTTTTTCAGCTCTTTTGTTTTCTCGATAATCTGTGTTGTTTTATGAATAACATCATCGACTGTGCTCAAAATGTCGGCGATCTTTTTTTGTTCGGAAATCGGTGGTAATGAAACAACAAATGATTCCAAGTCTGCTCTAAGCAAACCATTTATTGATGTCCTTTGAATGAGGGCTTTTAGCCGATTTTTACTATCGTTGAGATACCAGTAAAGATAATTTGTCAGTGCTTTTTCTTGATCAAGTATAACGCCGGTTATATCCCGGCTGATAGCAATATCAAATGGCGCAATAGCAAGTTTGCCGACACCGGTCCTGGTAACAACCAACAGATTTCCTTTTGAAATAACATTAGTGGCACTGTTCTTGACTCCTTCATTAGTAATATAATGTCTTATTTGACTGATTTGCTGGTTTTCAAAATCTGCTCCTGTGACCCAGGGAATATTGCCATCCCAATAGTCCTTATTTGTTGTATCAGGTGTTCCTCCGTTAAAAAAATTCTTCGAAATATCTTTTATCTGTACTACCTCCCAATCCACCGGGATCTTTCCAATAGGCGTCTCCTTATATTTCACTCCTGTTTTTAAACTGCTTACCTGTTCCACCATTACCTTGCCCCAAAGATCTTGATAATGAAGGCTTCAAATGCCTTCTCATATGCTTCCGGTCTCACCTCCCTTCCGGGAATAGGAGGAATGTCAAGGCCGCTTCTTGTGAATTCACTGCCGACCAAATCCAGAGAATCTCTCAGTTTTGAGCTTCTCATGTAATCCGTTATTCCCTCTTTGCCGATTTCATTCAATGCAACCCAAACCTTAGAAAGTGCAGAGTAAAGAGCGACCCAGTCGATCCAGATGGGTTTCTCGGTTTCCGCAATACTTGCCTTGGACAAAAACTCCCACCATCTCTCGTGAGAGATCCAGTATTCGATCTTCCGTTTACCCAAAATACGGGTAAGCACAAGACCCGACCTGGAGAGTTCGATAAGTGCGTCCTGGGTTGCCCGGACTGAGATGCCGATCGCCTTGGCCACCTCAGAAGGGTGACCACCATCATGTGTCAGCAGGTAAACCAGGCATTCCGCTCTCGAGCCCAGGCCAAAAAGCGCCCTTAATAAAAAGCGAAGGGTATTGTGAGAGGTAATCGGAACCTGTCGTGTCATTCGGCGGACTGTCATTTGAGGACGATTAAATCCATAAGAAAGGAAGTCCGGGTCCGGTTTATTGGAGATGGGATGTGGCTTACCATCTTTTTCACAAAAAAGGGGTTGGCCGTTGCCTGAACCATCAAACCCCTGAGAACGGCAGGACCGGCTCAGATTCTTCCATTTTCTCTCATCGGCCTCTTTCATAAGGAATGCAGCCACCGCGCCCGTTAAATTCTTAGTTGTTTCATCCTTTTCTCGCAAGATTCCACGCAGCCGCTGTATATCAATCCATGACCCGTTGACAACAAGCCAATCCATCACTTCATCAAAGATCCTTGGTTCATAACGGCCCATTTGCAGGGTAAAGAGAAGCATGGACTCCGGATCGAGAACCCATGGATCATGAGTCCTGGCCTCACCTAACACCCCTAAGGCAGACCACTGGCGCCAGAGAAAATTTAGGATGTTTTCAAGAAATAGATCTCTAAAGCCTTTTTGCGACATCGCTGTATCCCATATGATTCAATAATCCCTTGAGGACTTGTCGATATCCTTCGGATATATCATGGGTCATGCTCCAGCGGGCCGCCTGCTCCAGTTCATCTGGTGTCGGGTTGAGGGCCAAAAGGTCATCAAAATGTTTCCCGGCACCCTGGTCCACTGCTGCATAGAGCTTAAAGTGAATCTGATCATATCGACCCATGAAGTGAATGGTCAGTTTCTGTCCATACTGTCTGGTTTTTACCCTTTTTAGAATGCCATCCGGCAGGCCAAGGTCAGTGGCTGAGGCAGGACCTGCATTGAGCCAGTTCTCGCTCAGGTTGAAATCCCTTGCGACCTTTTTGGATGCCGTGATCAATTTTTCGTTCAGGGGGTCTGCACTAATAAATGATACTTCTCCCGCTGTGTTGCGATTGACGTAAGCCAGGACATCTACATCCTTGGTGGCCCGTTGAACCAAGCCTAAGACATTCAGGGCAGAGCCCCCGCATACCAAAAGCTCAAGTGGCTTACTGGCGATCTCCTCTAATTGTTCTCCC
>JAIVXD010000178.1:0-5658 GCA_048636195.1 Anaerolineales bacterium | reverse complement strand
CTTCATCAATAAGGGTGTAATCCACGTTGAGGCGATCCAGAAGATCGAGGGTTTCCAGGGTGGCTTCATCCTCCCTGTAAGAACCCACGCATCCTATAAAATACACGTATTCGGCCTTTTTGTTTCGTTCCCTTTCAAAATCTTCAGGTTCATCTTCCGCATAGATGTTGGTGTGTTTCTTAAGCACCTCGTTCATTCCTTTGAATGCCGGGTGACAGGAACCGATATTGACCATATCCTTTCGCACCTGTTTGATGATGTCGGGCACGTTTACGCCGGAGGGGCAACTTTCTGCGCAGGCAGCGCATGTGGTGCACTGAAATAAGGTTTCAATAAGCTCGTCGTTCAAGTCTATGGTCCCATCCATGACTTCCTTGAGAATGAGCATCTTACCCCTGGCATTCAATGCAGGGCGAAGAGTTGTCCCAAAGACAGGACATACTGCCCGGCAGAAGCCACAGTTCGAGCACCTGAGAACCTGATCGCGGTATTTTGTTTCAAAATCATACTTGGCTTCCATAGATTATCTCCTCAAACAGCTCACAGCTAATAGCTGTAAGCTCACAGTCTATAAAGTATTTTTTCGAGTTTGCTGTAAGCCATAAGCTATAAGTTTTCTCAAACATCCAGTGCCATCTTGCCAGGATTAAGAATATTGTTTGGATCAAATGATTTCTTTATGGAACGCATCACATCCATGGCTACGGGATCATGTTCAAGGTGCATGAATGGTGCCTTTGCCAGACCTATGCCGTGTTCGCCCGTCAGTGTGCCACCCAGTTCAATAACCTTCTCAAACAGCTCGGCCGAGGCCTGTTCAACGCGCTTTACCTCACCGGGATTTGTGCTGTCATAACTGATGGTGGGGTGGAGATTGCCATCTCCTGCGTGACCAACGGTCGGGATCTTGAGATCATATTTTTTTGCAAGATCGGAGATCGTCTTAAGGATGTTAGGGACCTTGGACATGGGCACAGAAAGGTCTTCAACCACAAGGCTGTTGTTAATCCGGGACATAACCGCATACGCAGATTTGCGGGCCGTCCACAACGCTTCTGCCTCTTCTTTGGTCGCGGCCTGTTTTACAGTGGAGGCATTGTTTTTCTTGAATATTTCTATGACCTTGTTCAATTGGAACTGGGTCTCCTCCCGAGTGTGCCCATCAGTCTCGGCTATCAGGATTGCTTCTACCTCCGGCAGATTCAAATCGGTATTCTGGTTGATGGCAATAAGGGTCTGCTGATCAACTACTTCGAGCGCGCTTGGCAGGATTCCGGAGTGCATGATTTCGCTCACGGCCCGTCCCGCATCCTCCAAGTCTTCAAAAGTGGCCATGGCAGTGGAAGTCAGCGATGGCTTGGGATTAATCTTGAGGGTTATTTCGGTTACTACTCCCAATGTTCCTTCAGAACCGACAAAAAGCTTGGTCAGATCATAACCCGAGGAGCTTTTCATACACTTGGATCCTGTGCGCATAACCCGACCATCGGGGAGTACTACTTGAAGGGAAAGGACATAATCCTTGGTCGTGCCGTATTTAGCGCCTTTGATTCCGCCGGCATTGGTGGCCACGTTACCGCCCAGGGTGGCAACCGTGCCGCTTGCAGGGTCAGGTGGGAAAAAGAAGTCATGTGGTGCCAGGGCCCTTTCCAGGTCTGCATAGACCACACCGGGTTGAACAATTGCCAGGCGGTCCGTCACGCTGACTGAGATGATTTTATTCATGCGCCCCAGATCGAGAATCACGCCCCCTTTCTCCGGCACGGCCAAGCCTGCCAGAGAGGTTCCGGCCCCGCGAGGAACGACTGGGAACCTATCCTTATTGGCCAGCTTGAGGATTGCCGAAATCTCCTCGGCGGTAGCCGGCCACACGGCTGCATCAGGCCGATGCCAGTGTTCCGAGGCGTCTTTTGAGTAGGCGATGAGATCGATCAGATTGTCTGTATAATTCTCCTCTCCGACAATGTCAATAAGCGCCTTTTTTATTTTATCTTCCATGTTAGACTCCCTTTGAAATGGTTAACTGCAGGGACACTGAGTGCTCTGAGATTTAATTATGTCAAAAGTGTAATCAGGTTGCCTGATCGGTCGAACTCCAAGTTCAGATTCTCGGTCCCGATTTCTAAATCAGGCTTGCCTTCCAGGTCAGCGAGACACCCCTGGGAAGCCAGCATACTCATAAGTTCCAGGGTATTTTTTATATGTACGATGCGCACGTCTTCCTGAGTGTAAGGTCTGAGTGTCACTAATGCTGCGGCAATGGCCTCCCGGTCGTTCGGATAGGTCAGGGGCACCATTCCTGACTCAGGGCAGCAGGAGGTCAGGCAGTTGATGGACGTAACCTGAAAGTCGATTTTGTCCACCAGTCTCTGTGTTGTAAAATCGGCCTGACCGATTCCAAGGCCGCTGCCCTCGCTTCCTTCGGTCAGATCCCGGACAAAAATACGGGTAATTTTGGGCCATGTCCTCTTCGCTCCGTATGAGCACACATCACGACCAACTACGTTGGGATCTATTCCTTCCCCGCTTATGTCCTTGCCCATTTCGTCAATGATAAGGAGGTCAATCTCATCCATCGGTAAAGTGGGTAAGCAGGCGCGGGCCATTTTGAGGAGACCGGTTTCAACGGCCTCAATTTCATCGGCCAGTGCCATCTTCAATAACGCTGTCTCATGTTCCTGGTTTTCCACCAGACCCACGCCGAAGAGAACCCTGCAGCGCTTGAGAATCTCTTTCCCGGCCGAACTGATGATGGTATATTGATCCCGAATCACAGAGAGTCTGTGGTAGTGCTCGGCCCCAATCTGATTTCCCATCCCGATGGCAAGCATCTTTATCAGGCCGCTCTCGGTAGGGCCAATGAAGTTGGTATGGGGTTTAATCCGGTTGATGGGCACGATGCCGTCTGCTTCATGAGCCAAGCGGTCAATAAATAATGGAATTCCGTCAACCTCGCCCATAGGTATCACGTCCATAGTGGCCCGGATCGGCGCACCCACGCTCTCGTCAGTGATGCCACGGCTGCGCAGCACTTCCATCTGACCCGCGGCCGTGGCCCCACCGTGGGAACCCATGGCTGGTATGATGAAGGGCCGGCAACCGGCCTCCTTCAACTTTGCCACCACCGCCCGAACCACTATGGCCAGATCAGTTATGCCACGGCTCCCCACACCAACGGCTACACTCGCACCGTTGGTAAGATCAAGGCCGTCTTTGAGCCGCATCCATTCCCGGTCTACCTCGGCCAACACATCTATCTTTGGTGGCACGTCATAACGCTGGTGAATTATCCTCATCCAAGGCAGCTTACACTCAACAGCCATTCCAGAATTCACTATCAATTCTCCTAGTACTGTGTCTCAAAAGTTCTGTCCCTGATTTTGGCAATTTATCATGTCATCAAATCACAGGAACAACCTTAAAAAATACGAATACCCGCCTGCCATTGCCCTATAACGTAAAGTTGCCATTTTGCTCTCTTACTACACATAGGTTAGTAGAGAGATTTTATGATCAAATTGGCTTGGGCGGGCAGGTCGAAATGCGAAATACGAAACAATATCAAAATTCGAATATCAAATGACCAAAACATTTCGAGAACTTATGCAAAATTTACAGGATATTGACATGTTTTGAATTTTGGATTTATGTCATTCGTATTTGTTTCGTATTTCGTATTTCGAGCTTCGGATTTCCAGAAAATTAAATAGACAAATAAACTTTATTCTTTCAACGTGTTATCTCTTTAAATGACTTAGCCTTGGGGGGCAATAACAAAGAGGATGATGAGTAAAATAATAAATCAACGAGTGGAATGCCCGGCTTGCCTGCTGAAATAGAACTGCAGTAAATTGTATTATTATAGTTTGTTATCTATCATATATCTATAAATTATTTAAATTTTAGTTAATTTAATAAAAAAGATTTGACAGAATGATAAGTTTTTTGTATAATAAAAGATAAATAAGGCAAATTCCTTTTTGTATAGATGGCCAGTGGAGGCTTGCAGGCTGACAGTGGAAACATGAAACAGGTGTGTAATTCAACCATTCAACAGGGGGTGATGTCCAAAACGAACCACGAGCACGTTCGACCTCGGATATATAGGTTTTTATTTACGCCTGTTTTGGCCCCCCTGGTTCAGGATCGTCGGATTACGCTCATCTTGATGGGTGTGGCAGCCTTGCAGGTATGGCTGACGGCAATAGGATTTCCGGGCTGGCAGTGCCCCATCAAGTCATCACTGGGGATTTCGTGTCCAGGCTGCGGATTAAGTTCCGCGATTGCCCTTTTGATTCAGGGACAGTGGCAAACCGCCGTGTCCGTTCACGCCTTTGCGCCTGTTTTTCTAATTGGATCTCTCCTGCTGATGGTAGCGACTGTGTTGCCCGAGCGTCTTCACCGGAACTCTGTCCGCTGGATTGCCTGGTTGGAACGATGCACGGGGATTATACCCCTTTTATTGATAAGCATTACAGTTTACTGGGTGCTGCGATTCCCAAAATAATAAAATTCAATTTACCACTAAAACAGGCGGTGGTTTATGCTGTTTAGTTAGTGCCCATCCATAAATGGCTACTTTCCGCAATCTCTGCGTCAGATTCGGATTTTAATCCTCAAAATACTTCAACGTATTCCTGTGGTTAAAATCCTCATCTTTCTTGACCTTACGAAAACTATCTCATTTCTGGATGGACACTAATTAATATATTTGCAGCCTCTATTCACTTTGTCCATAGAGGGAAGACCTCATTTTTCTGGGTAAAAACCCCAAGAGATGGGGGTTTATCCCGCTTCTGGTAGGCTTATAATGATGGTGAGGCAATCAGATCGGATGGACCCGAAAAACCCATCTTGGGCATTTTTCAGGGTGGGGGAGAACCTTTTCATTGGATACTGTCCTTCAGGAACCGCCGGATTTCATCCTCAAGGTCTTCCACCGTAGCCAACAAATCGTCTCGAGCTTGCCTTTTTTTGATCCAGTTATGACGGCCTTTGTTCACTTTGCCCATAGAGGGAAGGGTTCATTTTCCTGGGGGGAAACCCCAAACAATGGGGATTTCTCCCATGTATGGCCATTTGAAAAGGATAGTAAGGAGGGTTGTTTGTGGGAGAATTATTCTTTCCAGAGGTCCACGTCGATCAGACCGAGCTTTGCGGCATATCGGATCAATTCAACGGTACTGTGAAGGCCGAGTTTGCTCATGATATTGGAACGGTGGTTTTCTACGGTTTTAGGGCTGATGAAAAGCCTTTTCGCGGCCTCTTTGGTAGAAAAACCTTCGGCCAGAAGACGCATGACCTCCTGCTCTCTGGGGGTCAGCGTTCCGTAGGCTGCATTGGTGATCTTCGCCTCTCTTGCAGGGGATTCCATAAGCTTTTTGACCACTTCCTGGGAAACCGAACTGTCCAGGAAGTACTCGCCCCTTGAGACATATTCAAGGGCGTGAAGCAGTCTTTCGGACGCGGATTCCTTGACCACATAACCGGTGGCCCCGGCCTGAAATGCCTCAGCAATATAGTCGATTTTGGAATGCATGCTGATGATCATGACTCGTGTATCTGATAGAAGACTTCGTATTTCGCGAGTCAATTCGATACCACTTTGATCCGGAAGGGATATGTCCACCAATACCAGATCAGGTTTGAGCTTTTTGA
>JAIVXD010000177.1:0-5671 GCA_048636195.1 Anaerolineales bacterium | reverse complement strand
GTATCAAAAGCGAGGGAAGACTTGCCGGACCCAGACAACCCGGTGATCACAACGAGCTTATTTCTCGGGATATCCAGTGAGATATTCTTTAGATTATGCTGTCTTGCCCTTCTTATTTTTATATATTCCGTTCCCATGTGTAAATGACATAACGTATGGTGCTGCCAAATGCAATGACATATTTTTATGCAATTTCGCTTGTTGCGGAGACTTTTCCAATAGCAATTCTAATTATAGCCTTTAGACCTTGCTAATGCATGGCCAGGCGGAAGCCATAATGAAAATTACTGCTTTTCCAAAAAAATCATTGACACAAAGCTATTATATGAAGTATATTCTTAACATTGTTAAGCAGTATTGGAGGAACATATGGGTTCAAAAACCTCCTCTTCAGTAAAAGTGAAGGTCACAGCAAGTCTTGATGCAGGCCTTGTTAAGGCTATGGATGATTACCTTAAGGAATCTGAAACCCGCTCCCGTAGCAAACTTATCGAGGACATATTGCACTATTGGCACAAAGAGCAGAAGAGGCGAAAGCTTGAGGCTCAGA
The DNA here is from genome assembly GCA_048636195.1 of Anaerolineales bacterium. Taxonomy (GTDB): domain Bacteria; phylum Desulfobacterota; class DSM-4660; order Desulfatiglandales; family Desulfatiglandaceae; genus 4484-190-2. The sequence goes on along the minus strand of JAIVXD010000177.1, from coordinate 5,121 downwards.
TTGAAGAGTACTATCTCTCACTGTCCCGTGAAGAACAGAAAGAAGACCAGCAGTGGTGTGAAATAGCTGCTCGATCAGCCCATCTGCTTTGGGAGAAATAGGCTGTGTCCTATCCAAAGAGAGGCGAGATTTATCTTGTAACGCTTCCCGGACATCCAGAGGATTCCAAAGCAAGGCCAGCCCTGGTTGTCTCTCTGGACGTTCGAAACCGTTTGGCCAATGATATTATTGTAGTCCCCATTTCTACAACAACCCGCATGAGCCCTACCCATGTAGAATTACACAAAGGTGAAGGCGGCCTTGACCAAACTTCCATGGCCAAGTGTGAGCAAATCAGCACTCTTGACAAGTCCTTCCTAATCCGCGGTCCTTTTTCCGGAATCATACGCTCTTCGAAAATGGCTGAGGTGGAAATAGCCATAAAATGCGCTATTGGAATTATTGAATAAATAGAGAGGCAGTTTCAAAATGTTTCCCGCTTACAGCGGGATTTAAGACCAAGGAAGGGGATCCCCACATGATAGGCGGGACAGGCATGAAGAGGCAGGCACATGAAGTGAAGGCTTAGTTAAGTTGTCAACTACTCAACCCCTCAACTTTTTCCTGTCTGTTCTTGATCATAGAAGCGGCCATTCTGATGGCGGCCTTCAAGCTGGAGTCATCGGCCTTTCCGGTACCTGCAATATCATAAGCTGTCCCATGATCCACAGAGGTCCTGATGATGGGAAGGCCCAGGGTCACATTCACCGCATCAGAGAAATGAAGCAGCTTTAAAGGGATCAACCCCTGATCATGATACATGGCAACCACGGCTTCAAATTGGCCTGATGCTGCCTTATGAAACAAGGTATCCGCGGGGAATGGCCCTACCACATTGTACCCTTCATCCCTGGCCCTGTCGATTGCAGGGATGATAATTTCTTTCTCTTCTGATCCAAACAGGCCTGACTCGCTGGCATGAGGATTCAGGGCTGCCACGGCCAGGCGGGGTTTTTCAAACCCAAAGTCTTCCCGGAGGGCCTTAGCCGTTATGATGATTGTCTTGTAGACCAATTCTTGATCAAGAATACCCGGGACCTCTTTAAGCGGGCAATGGATGGTCACCAGGGCCACACGCAGCCTTTCTCCGGCAAGCATCATCACATAGTCATGTGTATCCGTTAGATGGGAAATGAGTTGGGTGTGCCCTTCGTAGGCGTATCCGGCCTGGTGCATCAGGATTTTACTTATGGGACAGGTTACCATGGCTTCAAGCTCTCCCTTTCGGGTCATGTCCACGGCCCTTATGACATAATCCACCATTGCCCTGCCTCCCTCCACAGTGGGTTTTCCGGGAAGGATTGACCCGCCTTTCAACCTCGAAACAGCCATTAGATCTATCTTGCCCGGAGTTGACCTAACCTCGGAAGAGTTTGAAATGATATTTAGGGGCAGCTTTTGGCGATATCTTAAAATAGATGAAGAGAGAATCTCCGGATCCCCTAAGACCACAGGCCGACACAGACCATAAATATTTTTATCAGCCAGCGCCTTAACGATGATTTCCGGCCCAATTCCCGCCGGATCGCCCATGGTAATGCCTATGAGAGGAAGGTCTGACAAGTTGCGCACCTCGCACTGCAAACGGTAATTTCTCAAAAAGTTTGAACTCTGCGGTGATATACTAATGTAGTTTTACCGCATGAAGCTGGGTAAAAAGAGCGCAATTTGGGGAAAGGGTATAAGTATCAAGGCACAAAGAATCAACGCAACAAGGAAAGGAAATGCCCCTTTAAAAATGCTTTCCAAAGGCACATCCTTGACTACCCCGTGGACTACATAAACATTAACGCCAACTGGAGGGGTGATAACTCCCATCTGGGTCACCAATACAATTATCACGCCGAACCAGATAGGATTGTACCCCATATTCGTAACAACCGGGTAGAATATCGGAATGGTCAACAGGATCAGGGCCAGGGCATCAATAAAACAACCACCCACAAGATAGACGAGGATTATAAAGGCCATAATACCAAAGTTAGGCAGTGCAAGCTCACTGACCCAGGTAGCCAGCGCATAAGGAATCCTGGTGATGGCCAGGAAATGTCCGAAAACCGTCGCCCCGGCAACTATAACCAGGACCATACACGAAATTCTTGTGCTTTCAAAAAGCGCCTTTATGAATCCCTGCCAGGTAAGCCGCCTGCGTATGAAACCAAGCACTATGGCTCCTCCGGCTCCGATGGCGCCAGCTTCCGTTGGTGTGAAGAAACCGATAAAGAGCCCCCCCATAACAAGTATGAAAAGAATCAGGGTTTCTCCGACTCCGCTAAGAGAAATGAGTTTTTCCTTGAAGGTAGTCTTTGGCCCCCGCGGGGCTATCTCCGGTCTCAGCCGTACCCAGATATAAATTGTAAGTCCAAACAAGGCGGATAGGAGTATACCTGGAACAACCCCGGCCACAAAAAGCTTACCGATAGACTGCTCTGTCAGAATGCCATAGATAATGAAAATCACACTTGGAGGGATAAGAATCCCCAGACTTCCTCCCGCAGCCACAGTACCTGTAGATAATACATCTGCATACTTGTAACGTTTCATCTCAGGCATGGCCACTGTGGCCATAGTGGCTGCAGCGGCGTTAGTGGAACCACATACCGCGGCAAAACCCGCACATGCAACGACGGTAGCCATGGCCAAACCACCCGGTAGATGGCCAACAAATTTATAGGCAGTATCAAAAAGACGGCTACTAATGCCAGCATGGAAGGTCACCTGCCCCATAAGGATGAAAAGCGGAACAACGGTTAGGCTATAGGACCCAAATATGCCGAAGAAATCCTTCGCCATTATTCTCATGCCAGCCTCCCAGGAAACAACATAACTAAACCCGAGAACCCCAATCAGGGCCATTACAAACCCCACTGGCATGCGAGAAAAGAGGACAATTATAAGAATTGCCAATCCAATCAAGCCTATTGTCGTTGGACTCATAATCTGCTCTCCTTATAGTCGTTGATCTTGCAATGCTTCATCAGGCAATTCTTATATCTCCCATTGATACCATACCTTTGCCTGTCCCACGAGCACCCTCCAGAAATCTACCAGGAGGACCAGACACACCACCATACATGCAAATGATATCCCGAATAGGACTGGGAAAAACGGGATTTGCAAGGTCAAGGATACCTCGTTTGCGAGTCGCAAGTCATTGCCCAAGAGTATGCTCTCGTAGGCAATCAGAGCAAAAAGCACTACACTCAACACATGAATGATGAGATAGATTACGACCTGAACCTTGTGGGGCAACCGCATAACCAATAATTCCACTGCTACATGCCCTCGTAGTATAGTCGTATGGGCCATGGCGAAGGAAGCTACTATTGCCCCAAGAAACCCAACTATTTCATAGGTGCCAAGGATGGGATGTCTGAAGATGCGCAGGATAACATCGGCACAGGTGAGAGCAGTCATCCCCACCAGAGACCACCCTGCCACCAAATTTAAAAAGTTAGATAAGCGCCTAACTTCTCTCGTAAAAACGGCCATCGTATCTCCCCAATGTCATAGGTAAAAATCCTGGCTTAGAGGGCCAGGCTTTGGTTCTCCATTACTCCAATACTCCGAAACGTAAAACTCCAAGGCATAGCCATATAACTCTGACGTGGCCCGTAGAACCAAGTTTTCCATGTTATAACAAGGGGTTGCCGTTTGAGATGATGACCGGCAACCCCTGTACTTATCCTTATGCTTACTTCTTGCTGTATTTTTTGATGCCTTTTCGTATAAAATCTAAATAGGCATCACCTGGCAAACCCTTGCCTTTGGCAGTCTTTACATAATTGTCAAAAACCGGCGCAACGGCCCCGGCCCAGCGGGCGCTTTCCTCTTTTGACAGCGGGATTATCTTATTGCCCAGGCTGAGGCTGAACTCCCGTCCTGCCTGATCAGCTTTGTCCCACCCTGCAGCATGCTTGACCAACCACTCAGCATTGACTTCCTCGATTATCTTCTGGATATCCTTAGGCAGCTTGTTCCATGTTTTCATATTCATCATAACATACATGGCAGTGGTGTAGCCGACGCTGTAACACTCAGTAGTAGATTTGATCACTTCGCCCTGTTTCCACCCCTTTAACACCTCCATCGGGCTAAACGTTGCCTCCACTACACCCTTTTGAAGGGCCTCATAGGTTCCTCCCTGGGGCATGCCAACCGGTGCGCCGCCAAGGGCCTTTACTACCTTTGCACTTAAGCCGGTTGCCCGGACTTTCAGTCCTTTCACTTCCTCCAATTTGTATACGGGTTTTTTACTGTGAAGCAGTCCGGGGCCATGAGCATGTATATACATAACCTTAGCCTTAGACAATTCCTCCGGCTTGAACTTCTTATAAAAGTCATTAGCAACCATAGTCGCAGCATACCCGCTCGAATACCCCATTGGAAGATCAAGCGCCTCCATTGCAGGGAACCGACCTCTAGTATAGGCAAAACAAGACATGCCTATATCTGTAATCCCTTTCAGGATTCCATCATACATGTCTCCTCCCTTGAGCAATGCACCTCCGGGAAAATAGGTGATCTTTACCCTGCCATTGGAGCGTTTTTCTATTTCCTTTGCCCAGGATGCGCCCAGGCTGCCATTGAAATGTGCCGGCGGGAAAAAGTTGCTGTAAGTTAGTTTAATTGGGCCTGCTTCGGCTTTAAACAAGCCTATGCTTAAAAAAGCAACCCCCACGACAGCGACCAGGAAAAACAAAAAGATTTTTTTCTTCATTAGGACACCCTCCTTATAAAAAATTAAACGAAAATATGTTTAAGATCCAAACCACTACTGATGTGCCTTTTCACCTCCTTTCCATATGTAAAGTGATAGCGCTGCTTTAACAATATTTTTTCGGATTCTGGATAGAAACAGGAAAATTCCTCGCTTAACTGATCCGCAAGGCTGATAGTCGGAGAGAAACATTTAAGGGAACCCATAAAACTCCTCCGCGTAAGGCAAAGGGTTGTCTGGAAAAAAAGGTAGCTACAAAATGGCTACATTGTATAACCAATTTACTGTATGGAATTTGACCTGTCAAGCAATTTTCTACGAATAAAAATCCAGCATGGGGTGAAAACTATTTGTTTATTCAG
>JAIVXD010000176.1:0-5753 GCA_048636195.1 Anaerolineales bacterium | reverse complement strand
TACGGGTTTAATTTCCATTCATTGTTTCCTTTTCATTATTCGAATAATTTTTTTGAGTCCATCAATAGCCAATAGTCAATAGCAATGTCAATAGTCAATCGTCAATACTCTCATTGCTCAACCAACCTCTTGACTTCACTGATCAGGACCTCCGCCAGTTCACGCTCCGGTACCTTTCTTACAACTTCACCTTTTTTAAACAGAATTCCCTGTCCTCGGCCGCCTGCAATGCCAATGTCAGCCTCTTTGGCCTCGCCCGGGCCGTTCACCACGCAACCCATTATGGCAACCTTTGGAGAGGCTTGAATACCGGACAGGGCCCTTTCCACCTTGTCAACGAGCCCAAAAAGGTCTATTTCAGTCCGGCCACAGGTGGGGCAGGAGATGATTTCGGGACCTCGATGTCTGAGGTCCAGGGCCCTTAAGATTTCATAGGCGACCTTGACCTCCTCAACGGGGTCTCTGGTCAGAGAAACGCGAAAAGTGTCGCCAATACCTTTGGCCAGCAGGTAGCCAATACCGATAGCACTTTTTACTGTACCTGATATGAGAGTGCCTGCCTCTGTCACACCAAGATGTAAAGGGTAGTCCACTCTCTCGCTCAGGAGTTCATAGGCGCTGATGGTATTCATTACATGAGAAGATTTCAATGATATCTTCATCTGGTCAAAATCTAATGTTTCAAAAAGCCTTATGTGTTCCATGGCACTTTCCACCATGGCTTCAGGTGACGGCCTGCCGTACTTCAGTAGGATCTCTTTGTGCAAAGACCCTGCGTTGACTCCTATCCTGATTGATACTTTGTTCTCACGAGCCGCTTTGACCACCTTTGAAACTGCTTTTTTGCTGCCAATATTACCGGGATTAATTCTTAGTCCGTCCGCGCCGGCATCCAGGGCCGCAAGAGCAAGGCGGTGATCGAAGTGAATATCAGCGATAAGTGGCGTTTCGACTTTTGACTTGATTTCCTGCAATGCTGTTGCCGCTTCTTTGTCTATAATGGCCAAACGAACAATCTCACAACCTGCCTCAGATAACCGTTTGATCTGACGAACCGTTGAAGATACATCCCTGGTGTCCGTGTTGGTCATGGACTGAACAGCCACAGGGGCTCCGCCACCGATGGGGACGTTACCGACGTATATGCGGCGCGTTATTTTTTTCTGCGTGTGAATGGACATTCCAACATTCCAATTCTAAGCTAAACGAGTTAATTTATCCCAGCTCTGCTATGCGTGTTAGATAGTGATTCGTGATGCCCTTGGGAATAAAGTTCAAATGACAAAATCCAAATGTCAAATCAAATCCAAAACCCCAATGTCAAAATGTTTTCCAAAACGATCAGTTATTTATCTTTTTCCCATTGTGCATCTTCACCAGTGTAGGCTGCGTTTGAATTAATGGGTGGACATATATTTTTTAGCATTTGTCATTTGACATTCATTTGAAATTTGGGCTTTGACCTTTGTCATTCGAATTCATTTTATTTACATATTTGGACCCTTTTAGGGGTGGTAGTTGACGTGCGTTCCTTTCTCAGAGCGGATCACCGGGTGCGGAAAAATGGGAAGTAAGGATAAGTTGATTGTCGTGACCTGAAACTCTGCCGTCTCTGTCCTTCGCTATTCGAATTCAGCAGGCATTTATTGCGTCGATAAGATCTCGCAGGCGGCCGAGATCTTTTCGGTCAAAATCAACAACGAGCCTTGGAAGATGGGCGACCTCAGGCTCATCAGCTTCTACCGGCAGGGGACCGGAGAGGAAAAGGTCGCCACCGGGTATCAGGATGTCGGAAAAACGGGATTTGAGTTCATTAACCTTCAACGGATCAATACCGGAGGTAAGACGAAGTACCAGTTGTTCTCTAACGTATCGCAGGCTATGGTACCGATGGTAGAAGCGATCAATCCTCATCACTGCATCATCCACTGATTCAACGCGTTCGAACAGGCTGAAATCCGTTGCTCCGATGTACCCCTGGGCTAAGAGTTCTTTTTCAAAAAATTTGAGCCACCGTAACCAATAGGTGCCCTCAGGCTCATCGACAAGGATAAGAGGCAGGGGATTGCGCTTACCGGTTTGAACAAGGGTAAGAGTTTCCATGCCCTCATCGAGCGTACCAAACCCCCCGGGAAAAAGCACAATAGCATCTGAGTGCTTCAGAAAGGCCACTTTTCTGGTGAAGAAGTATTTATACATGATGTTTCGGGGGTGGCCTTCGAGGATAGGGTTAGATTTTTGTTCAAAAGGAAGCCGTATACTAACGCCGAAAGAGTGCTCAGTGCCAGCCCCTTCGTTCACCGCCTGCATGATGCCAGGCCCCCCTCCCGTAATGACCATGTAGCCTGCCTCGGATAGCTTTTGCCCTAAATGACATGCCATCTTGTAAATGGATTCATCTGATTGGGTCCTGGCAGAACCGAAAACAGAAACCTTTCTCACCTTATGGTAGGGGCCGAACACTTTGGCAGTGAACCGCATCTCCTTTAAGGTGGAATTCATAAGCTTCAGGTCGGCCTTTTCATTGTTCTCCTGGCCTGCCTTTAGCGAAGCCAGGATCATCTCTCGCACAATTTCCGGGTGATGGATATCCCCCACGAGTTCAATTAGCCGGTCGATAGCCTCATCGGCTGGGCCGTTGGTTTTGGTGAAATGAAGTTCCATGTGTGAGTTTGCCTCTGAAAAGGAGTTTTTTATGTTTTTGAATTTTTTATCTTAATTAAACGGCCAACTGACAACGATCAACTGACATCGCTTATAAAATGAACTAAGTTTTGTTTATTACAATTATGCATTATATAATAATACCAAAACTGTGTCACTCAAATTAATATATTTGAGATATTGGCCTCTATGCCTTATGATATGTGTAAAATCCCCCTCAATCCCCCTTTGCAAAAGGGGGAGGCATTCGGAATGCCCGGGTTTATTGAGATGTTATGAGAGTAGATTAGAAAATAAAGAAACTTCAGACCTCGTTTAGTAGTTGAGTAGGAAAATAATTACTATTATTTCCAGATGTTATAATTTTTCAAACCCTGCCCGCCATTGCTCTCGCTCAGGCGAGGCGGGCGGGACCGAATGTCCAATTTTCAAGCAAATAATGGATATGATCATTACAACAACAACTTAACAACTCAACTATTTAACCATTTAACGAAATCTATAAAGGGAACTGAGGAGTCAAGTTTTTATGGGTGATAGATCAGTTTACAGGAGTGTCGGGCAAAAGGAAGATACGGATGGTATAGCCAGGCGCGTTGCCCAAATTACAGTTTCAGCGATCAAACAGATGCCCGTGCTCGCAAGCAAGGTGGAAGGATGCATTTCCCTGGGGCAGGGGATTCCATCATTTGAAACGCCCTCATTCATTCGTGAAGCTGTCATCGAGGCATTGAGAAGCGACCACGCTATTGGGAAATATTCGCTGCAACCGGGGCTGCCTGAACTGAGAATCGAAATTGCAAGGCACCTTCAGCAAACGAAAGGCATCAGGGTCGATCCAGAAAAAGAAATTTTCGTAAGCTGTGGCGCGATGGAAGCTCTCGCCGCCGCTACTGCAACTATTGTTGAACGGGGTGACGAGGTCTTAATTCCTTCCCCTACATATTCTTCCCATATCGAGCAGATTCTTTTTGCCGAGGGAAAACCTGTTTTTGTGCCGCTTATTGAGGATCAGGAATGGAAACTGGACCTTGAAGGTTTCAAAAGGGCAATTACCCCCAAATCAAAAGCGATTTTTCTGTGCAATCCAATGAATCCAACCGGAGCCGTTTTTTCTCAGGAGGAACTTGAGGCGCTGGCTCAAATTGCATTGGAGCACAATCTTTTTGTGATTAATGATGAAGCTTATGATTTTCTGGTATACGACAACTTGCCGTATTTCAGCTTAACTTCCATCCCTGATCTAAAAAAAAATCTTATCACAACCTATAGTTTTTCCAAAATGTTCTGTATGACGGGTTGGAGGGTAGGGTACATGTACGCAAGTGCTCGTATCGTTGATCAAGTACTGAAAGTCCATGATGCCTTTGCCATTTGTGCTCCAAGAGTCTCACAATATGCGGCCCTGGCAGCACTGAAAGCAACCAACGGAAAGGATGGTGAAGGGGACAGAAGTATCCAACAACTTGTAGCCAGGTTGGCATCACGAAGGGAAATAGCTTGCCAGCGATTAAACAATCTTTTGCATGTCTTCTCATACATAAAACCCAGAGGAGCCTACTATGTTTTTCCAAAGATAATGATCAAGGAAATGGGGTCCATGGACGTGTCATTGGATCTTTTGTATGAGGCAAAGGTCATTACGATTCCCGGAAGTGGTTTCGGGCCATCAGGAGAAGGGCACATTCGCCTTTCATTTGGAGCTACCGAAGAAGAGATAAACAAGGCCTTTGACAGAATAGATATTTGGGCAAAAAAATTGTAACACCTCAATAAGCTTGGGCATTCTGACTGCTTCCCCCTTTTGCAAAGGGGGATTGAGGGGGATTTTTTCTAATATAGCCCGAACTTATTGAGGACTTACAAAAAAATACCGATAACATTGTGAGAATACTCGATAAACAGGAAAGGAGGGAATGATGTTTAGGGATTTTCACTACTACTGCGTTGGCGTGCTCGCAAAAGCGGCTGGTTTCCAGGAAGATGACGCTCTCACGATCGCTTATGCCTCGCAATATGTCGATGATTCAACAGAAAGCGAGCCAATTAACGTAGGTGATATGATATTTGATCCGGTGCGGACGGCGCAATATGGTTTGGATTCCTATGGGTGGTCAGCACAGAAAAGGATTTTTATACCATTTCATTTTCTACCCTCCAGACCGCTTAAAACCTCGCAGGATTCTTTTATAACTGAACCCAACTCAGTTTTTGCTCACATGATATGGAATGAGGCCCAAAAGGAGGATAACAGTCTGCACCGTCTCTGTCGGATGGGCGTGGCTCTGCATACATTTGCCGATACGTGGTCCCACCAGGGGTTTTCAGGTAGACATAATAATGAAAACGATGTGGAAAACATCCAGATCCATGATGGGGATAAGTGGAAGCGCTTGATATTAGAGAATATCTATCTTGACTTCCTGCCTCAGATTGGTCATGCCGAAGCCGGTTATTTCCCTGACCAATCATACCGTGTATGGAAATATAGAAAGAACAAACCGAAGAAAATGATTCCCCCTCGATATAACATGAAAGAGTTCTCCAATGCCGCTGAGACGATCTATAACCTCTTGCATGCTGCGGATAAACCTGCCTCAGATCATTCCATACCCTGGAGCGAAATTAAGGATAAAATTGGAGATTTGTTTGCGGATCCCGAAAAGGACCTTGACAATCGTTGCGCCATGTGGCGAGAGGCTTTCGAAGATATACTTGACACGGAGAAGTTTGAATATAATCGCCGGAACTGGAGAGAAGATGCACTTGACCCGAAGAGAAAGAGAGATATTGATTGGGATGACTTCGAACCATCTGATTTCAAACGGCTCCGATTTCCTATGAAACCTGGATTCTATGACTCGCCGTGGGTGCAGTTTCACAGGGCGGCATTGAAACAACGCCACTTTGTCCTTGAGAACCTGCTCTAAGGGCTTGCCAAAAAATAAATTCTCATTGAAGAATGGTTCGGTTTTCCTTTTCGTAAACTATAAGAAAAAGGGTTAAGAATATCTCTTAACCCTTTGAATTTACATGTGGCGGAAGTGCATGGGAATCGAACCCACCTGCCGAGGTTTTAGCCCGGTACA
>JAIVXD010000175.1:0-5759 GCA_048636195.1 Anaerolineales bacterium | reverse complement strand
TTCACGCGGCCACTTTGATGTCGGCAGAATGGTGGTAGCCCCATACCTTTGGCATTCAAAGATCCGCCGCATCGATTACCTGGTCTTAAGCCATCCCCAGGCCGACCACATGAATGGACTTCGCTTCATAGCCAGTAACTTTCATCCAAAAGAGTTCTGGTATAATGGGGATGAGGTGGAAAAAGCCTCTTTCAAGGAGCTGATGGCCATTATCGAATCGAAAAAAATTAAAAAGTTTCTCCCCGCCGATCTTGCAGGCGGCAGGGAGATAAACGGGGTCAAGGTGGAAATCATACACCCTTTCCCGCATACACATTCAACAGAGCTCTTTGATAGGGGAACAAGGTTGAATAACAATTCGCTTGTACTGAAAATCTCGTATGGGGGGAAGTCTTTTCTGTTTCCAGGCGACCTTGAGCAGCAGGGTGAAGAGGTCCTCGTCTCAAATGCCGGCCAGGTTCTCAAGAGCGATATCCTGCTCTCTCCTCACCATGGAAGTAAAAGTTCAAGCTCCAGAGAATTTCTCCGGATGGTACGGCCTCGTGTATGCGTAATTTCTTCAGGCGAAGGGAACTTTTTCAATTTCCCCCATCAACAAACTCTCGAAAGACTACGAGACATAGAATGCAAGATCATCAGAATTGACCAGGCAGGGGCTGTGCAATGCAGGGTTGGGGCGCAAAAATTTGAGATCAGTACCTTTGTGAAAAAATAACCCCTAACCCGGACAAGTCGGAATTGACTATTGAATATTTGTGTCTCCGTCATTTTTATGATAGTTTTTTAATAATGGAAAGAATTCCTTAAATATTCAATATTCAATCGAAAATATTCAATCATTAGGTACTAAGAAGCGATTTTCCGGTCTTGAAAGAGTCGGATCTGAGGCTACAAGCGCATCAGCTTCCTTCTTTGCCGCTACCAGGAGCTCCGGCTCCCTGAACATTTCCGCAAAATCCAGTTCCCCTGCCCCTGCCTGCTTCGTTCCCATCAGTTCGCCTTGCCCCCGCATCTCCAGGTCCTTCTGCGCAATTTCAAATCCGTCATGGCTTTGAACAATTATTCTAAGTCTTGATAAGGTCTGGGCGGAGGGTTGTGTGGACAGCATCAAGAAACAGTGGCCTCTTTTGGTCCCTCTCCCAACACGACCCCTCAATTGATGGAGTTGGGTCAGACCAAACCGTTCAGGATTTTGAATCACCATTACTGTTGCCCCCGGGACATCAACACCCACCTCAATCACCGTGGTCCCTACCAGCAGATCGATGAGGCCCTCTCTGAATCGTTCCATGACCCGGTCTTTTTCATCGCTGGACATACGGCCGTGAATCAGTTCCACTCGAAAACGCGGCATAAAAATTTTACTGAGTTTTTCGTGCACTTCCAATGCGTTTTTCAGGTCCATCTCTTCTGATCCTTCGATCACAGGACATATGACCATTGCCTGCTCGCCCTCAGCCATTCTTTGGTTTAACGTATTAAGGACCTCCCTCCTCTGACTTCCGTCCATCAGGCGGGTCACAACCGGATGGTGACCTTCCGGATATTCTTTAATGAAGGAGATGTCCAAATCCGCATAGACCGTCATGGCAAGGGTCCTGGGAATCGGGGTTGCTGTCATGACAAGCAGGTGAGGGTTTACACCTTTTTGGTCCAAAAGTGCGCGCTGTTTCACACCGAACCGATGTTGTTCATCAATCACCACCAGGCCCAGCCTGGCAAAAGAAAGGTCCTCCTGGATCAAGGCCTGGGTCCCAATGATGAGATTATACTCTCCGAGCCTTATCTTTTCATAAGTGTCGAGGCGTTCAGATTTTTTCAATGCTCCGGTCAAAAGAACGGAACGAAACCCCATACTTTCAGGCAGACCTGCAAAATAAAGATAATGCTGCCGCGCCAAAACCTGGGTCGGAACCATTATCGCCACCTGCCATCGGTTGATGACGGTTAAGGATGCTGCCACCACCGCCACAACGGTCTTACCGCATCCCACATCCCCCTGGAGTAAACGATTCATTGGTTTATTGCGACTCAGGTCCCTGATAATTTCGTCAATTGCACTCACCTGCCCACCGGTTAAGGCAAAGGGGAAACATTTCTCAAGCCGGGGCAACAGTCCTTTGGGGACAGAAAAGGCAGGTCCCGCCCTGCTTTCACGAGCTTTTTTTCCAAAAGCGATGCCAAGCATTACATGGAAAAAACGGTCAAATGTAAGTCTCCGGTGGTACTTGGTCCTAAATCGGTTGAGCAGATCAGTGGATAATTCCCCGGGCGGCATGTGAACGCACCTGATGGCTTCTGCAAACTCAGGCAGCGCGAGGTGGCAGGTTATCTTCCGCGGAACAGGGTCCACCAGGTACTCCTGATATTGATCCAGCACATGCCTGATCGCGGACCTTAGGACTTGCCCGGGAATCCCCTGGATCACGGAATAAACAGGGTAAAATCCCAAAAGATCTTTTTCTTTGTCAGTATCCGCCAAGCCAATGTCAGGGTGAATCATCTGGGGTTTACCCCGATTCTTCCGGATGCATCCATAGGCCATAAGAGTTAAACCCTGCCGGGCAAATGTGCTCAGATGGGCCTTTCTATAATGAAACCACAGAAGGTCAAGGCTGCCGGTTTCATCTTGGATTCTTATCCTGAACAACCCTTTGCCACTGCGGAAAAACCTATCCTCCCTGCCGGATATGACTTTTCCTCTGACCCAGACACTCATACCATCCGTAGTTTTGTCTATGGGCAAGACCCGCCTCCTGTCCTCATAACGGATGGGACTGAACAACAGGAGATCAATGAGAGTGTGAAGACCCTTTCGGGCCATAAATTCCGCCCTTTTAGGCCCAATCCCTTTCAAAGCAATGAGGGGGCGGTTCAATTCAGGAATATGTTTGAGATGACTGGCAGGTGACATAATCATTTAAATCCATTAACAAATCATGGTATTGGTGACAAGAGAAAAGATTTGACAATATATATGGATGATAATATACATTTACAGGAAGAGACATTTATCCCTGACCACGCTGTCCAAGCCGTAGGCTTTACGAGCCGGAGGCCCAGAGAACGTGATTTCTATTTTCAACTAAAAAACATACGGAATCAAAACTAATGAGAGACAATAAGAAAAAAGGCCAATACGCTGAGGCAGGTGTTGATATTGATGCGGGGAACAGGCTTATAGATCTGATAAAACCGATCGTGAGCAAGACCTTCAGGTCAGGTGTCATAACAGATATCGGGGGATTTGCAGGGATCTTCTCTTTGAATGTTCATGATATGAGAAAGCCCGTGCTTATAAGCTCCACGGATGGGGTGGGCACAAAGCTTAAAATTGCATTTATGCTCGATAAGCACGATACGGTCGGCATCGATCTTGTTGCCATGTGCGTAAACGACATTATGGTTCAAGGAGCCAATCCGCTTTTTTTCCTGGACTATATATCCTTGGGAAAGCTTGATTTAGAAAAGGCCCGGGATATTGTTAAGGGTATTGCTGTAGGTTGCCTGGAAGCAAATTGCTCGCTTATCGGGGGCGAAACTGCTGAAATGCCAGGGTTTTACGCTGATGGCGAATACGACCTTGCCGGATTTGTGGTTGGACTGGCCGACAATGAAGAAATCCTGGACGGTTCTGAGATTGCGGTCGGTTATCAGCTCATTGGCATCGCATCCAGCGGTCTCCATAGCAACGGTTATTCCCTGGTACGGAAGATTTTTTTCGAGGGCCTGAAGATGTCCGTGGAAGATTATGTGGAAGATTTCGGCCGAACCCTTGGAGAAGAACTCCTGGAGCCTACAAGAATATACGCCAGAGCAATTAGCAATCTTAGACGGGACTTTCGTATTTACGGGATCTCACACATAACGGGCGGTGGACTTATTGATAATATTCCCCGCATGCTTCCAACGCCCTGCAAGGTCGTCATTGACAGATCAACCTGGTCTCCTCCACCCATATTCTCTTATCTTCAGGAGGCAGGGCAAATTTCTGACCAGGAAATGTTGCGAACCTTCAATAACGGACTTGGTCTGGTCATTGTGGTAAGCGACGAAGAGGCTGACGAAGTACTCCTGAGGCTTAAGGCCATGGGAGAAACCGCCTGTCTTATTGGCTCAGTGGAATCAAGAGATGACGCGGAGGAAGCCGTCCAGTTTGAAGGTTAAAAAGCCTGTTAAGGTCATGATCAGCGCCTGTCTCCTGGGAATTCGCTGCAGGTATGATGGTAAACACTCACTCTGTCCATACCTGGCAGATTTTGTGAACTCAATTCCTTTCATACCCTTCTGCCCTGAACAACTGGGGGGGCTTCCAACCCCCAGGCCGCCTGCCAATATGACAGGTGGTGACGGTCGCGATATTCTCTCTGGCAGGGCAAATGTCGTCAATGTCGAAGGGGAAGACATCACAGACGCCTTCAAGAAAGGAGCTGAGGAGTCACTGAAGCTGGCCAGACTGACAGGGGCAACAATGGCGATCATGAAAGACAAAAGTCCTTCATGTGGCCTTCGAACCCCGTATTGCGGAAAACCATCAGGCTTTGGCATCGGCGTTACTGCGGCGTTTTTCGAGTCAAACAGAATAAAAGTATTTGAGTTGGGATCCTCTGATGCCTTCCCTACTCCCGACTTTTTAAAATTTGCAGAATTGGAGTAAGCCATGTTTGGTCTGGGCCCCACAGAACTAATCATTATTGCGGTCATCATTCTACTTCTATTTGGCGCCAAAAGGCTTCCGGAAATCGGAAAAGGCCTGGGTGGTGCTATTAGTGAATTTAAGAAGATCAAAAAAGACATAACTAACAAAGATGAGGATGACAAAGGTCATGACGATAACGAGGTTCCGGCGAAAAAAAATGATCAGCCTACCCTTGAGGCCAAAGTTGTGAATAAGGTCATGGAACAGGTTCCCGGGATCAAAAAGGCCATGGATGTCAAGAGAAAGGTGGAGCAGGTCAAAAAGATAGTTAAATGAGGCATACCCGATGGCAAATACAAAATGTGAACTACCTGACTGCAACCCACCATCAGCTCAGATCATAGATATTCTCCAAAATTGCAGAAAAATCGCCATCGTGGGAATCTCTCCCAAAGAAACCAGGGACAGCAACAGGGTGGCTCGATACCTTATTGAACAAGGGTATGAAATAATTCCTGTTAACCCCGGGCAGAGAGAAATACTCGGAATCCCTTGCTTCAATACACTCAAGGATATCCCGTTCCGCTTTGACATGGCCGATCTGTTCATAAACCCGACAAGAGTTCCGACAGTGGTTGACCAGGCCATTGACATAGGCGTCCGCGCCATTTGGATGCAGGAGGGTGTCGTTCACAACGACGCAGCTTCCAGGGCCAGAAAGGCGGGTATCCAGGTTATAATGAATCTGTGCATTATGAAAGAGCATAGGAAAATGACAAAGAATCAGAGATGAGTCTCGTTACAGCCTTAAAAGTCTCTCTCACTTTTTTTGAGAATCAGATCTTTCGCGAGATCGGATTACAGGTGGAATCTGGAGATCGAATAGGCCTTGTAGGGCCAAACGGATCCGGAAAGACCACCCTGCTTCGACTTCTAATGGGAGAGATTTCCCCTGACAGCGGAGAAGTTAGAGTTGCACGGGAGACCAGGATAGGTTATTTGCCGCAGGATATTCAAGAAGGTTTATCAGGCCCACTCCTCCACTCGGTTATTGACTCTATTCCAGGGCGGGTACCCTTAAAAAACAAGCTGAAAAAGTCACAGCAGTCACTGAAAGCAA
>JAIVXD010000174.1:0-5789 GCA_048636195.1 Anaerolineales bacterium | reverse complement strand
GGCGGTTTTTTGAGTCTCAAGATCAAGGAAAAGGAGCCTGGGTTTTTTCTGCTCGCCTATGTTGGCAGCTTTTTCTTTATGGGACAATTCAGGTTCAATCTCCTCCTCTCCCTCTGATATCTGGCTCAGGGGGATGTGTCCCAGAAGGCCTTCAAGAATTAGCAATGCGGCCTGTTTGTCCAATGGTTTGTTACCAGAACCACACTTGGGGGAATGTATACATGAGGGACACCCTTCCTCACAGCCACAGTTTTTCACGTGATCCAGTGTCTTCTCCAACAGATCAAGTATAATCTCAAAGCCGTGCTGTGCCAGGCCAACGCCGCCCGGATAACCGTCATAGATGAAAATGGCGCTCTTGCCTACCTGCGGATGATGAGGATAACATATGCCGCCAATGTCATTTCTGTCACAAAGGGCAAAAAGGGGAAAAATGCCTATGGTAGCGTGTTCTATGGCATGGATACCTCCCATGAAATGAAGGCCCTTTTGTTCTACAAACCTCTTGAGTGCAGGCTCTATCTCCACCCAGAAGCCTATAGTTTCAAAAATCTGAGGAGGCAACTCGAGGGGGAAAACGCCCATCAATTCCTGACCGGGCAGCGCCCTTTTTTCATAACCGGTGATCACCTCTGTTACCTTGAGGTTGCCTTCTCGAATCACAAACTGGCCCTTTGGCCTGCTCCGATTGATCCGGATGATTTCGGTTTCTTTTTCACTGCGGGCTCGCGTGAAATATTTGAGATCTGACCGGTGTACCACGATGTCTTTTTTCTCCACTATGAGACGGTCAACCAGATATTGGCGGGCTCGATGGAGGTAGCTTGCGCCGGGGTGACATTCTTTAAATGCCCTGATTCCATCAATGGTGCCAATGGCCTGCCCGGTTTCCCTTTCAAAAATAGTAAAGGTTTCGCCGGTGGAGCGAATATTCACGTAAAGCTGAGGGTTGCGTTTTGATGCAAACCAGGTGGGTTTTCCCTCTGCGGTTCGATTCAAAGCACCTTCATTTTCCAATTTTTCAAGATGAAAAGGGAGATCTTTTGGCCAAAATTTCTGGTCGTCGAGCGTGAGCGGGATTTCTGAGGCAGCACACGGCAGATGAGCCTCCACCACATAGGGGTTATGGGGATCCAGGACAGCGGCCTCAAAGGACCTTTCAAAAAGATCAACCGGGTGTTTCATAAAGTATTGATCCAGGGCATCCGGCTTTGCAATGAGGATAACCATGGATTCTCTCCCTGATCGGCCAACCCGTCCTCCTCTCTGCCAGGTGTTGATAATTGTGCCCGGGTAACCCACCAGCAGGCATATATCAAGGTAACCTATATCAATTCCCATTTCCAGGGCACTGGTTGATATGACCCCGAGCAAATCTCCGCTGGCGAGCCTGTTTTCAATTTGTCTTCTTTCCTCTGGCATGAAACCTGCGCGGTAGGAGCTTACCTTTTCGCTTAGGTCGCGAGACAGTTGGGAGACCCGGAGATGGATAAGTTCTGTGGTTTTTCTGGATTGGGTAAAGGCAATGGTTCTAAACCCTTTACGGATGCAGTCGACAAAGAGTTTGGCCGCGGAGAAATTGGGACTGGCCTCAGGATTTAGGAAGAGAAAATGCTGGCCGGCCTTCGGCGCTCCGCATGATTGTATCACTTTAAGATTTTCCTCGATCAGGCTTTCCCCAAAATCTTTCGGGTTACTCACGGTGGCCGAGAGTAGAATGAATTGTGGGCAGGCACCATAGAGCTGGCACAGCCTTTTCAAACGCCGAATCACCTGATTAAGATGGGATCCAAAGATGCCGCGATATGTGTGGACTTCATCCAGGATGACAAAAGAGAGATTTTTAAGAAGCTTTTCCCAATTTTGATGATAGGCCAGAATACCCCGATGGAGCATATCAGGATTCGTGAAAAGGATCTGGGGTGGTTTTGTTCTTATCTTTTTTCGCCTGTATGGGCTCGTATCTCCATCATAAATTTCTGCTGAGATGTGCGCATCCTTGGTTCCTTTTAGCCACACAGCAAGATTTTTCAATTGATCCTGCTCCAGGGCCTTTAAGGGGAAGAGATACAAGGCTCTGGTATCCTTGTTCTTTAGGATTTCCTCCAGAACCATTAGATTGTAGATCAAGCTCTTGCCGCTGGCTGTTGGGGTGGCTACCAGCACATTGTTCCCCTGTCTGAGATGGGTAATGGCCTCAACCTGATGGGTATAAAGCCGGTTAAGACCAAGATGATTCATGGTTTTTCGGATGTCGTGATGAAAGTCAATTTGAGGGCCGTAGAGTGGCTCATGTGGGGGGATGTATCTGTGGTATACGAAGGCTTCGCGGAATTCCGGGTAGGTCTTTATGAATTTAACATATTGAGAAAGTTTCACGTCTATATTGGGCTCCCTTTGAATATTTTTCAATGGGTCATGCAGAATTTTGATGACTTATTAACATGTTTTGTATATTAATAGTACATTACATAATAAGCAAGGACAGGAAAGAGCAACAGACTATGAATGCTATGAATGATAAAGAAAAGATTCCCCCTGTCAAACTTCTTCACTACAAAAAGGGTGATCTTATCGTAAAACAAGGCGACTACGGTATCTCAATCTATAAGGTCATCAAAGGTAAAGTGCAGATCTTCAATGAATCAGGGGACAAAGAGATTGGTATAGAAATTCTGGACCCAGGTGGCGTCATCGGGGAGATGAATTTTTTGGACAGGGCCCTCGAGGCACGGTTTTCCTCTGCAAGGGCACTTGAGGATTCAGAACTGGAGGCTTGGCATCCTGCGGGCCTTGCAGATGAGTATGAGCAGATGCCCTATATTATCAGGTATATAGCCACCCAGACATTGAAACGCCTTATTCGCATGAACAAACTCAACGCCCAGCTGACTGACCAGGGAGAAGAGGATAGAAGGGCGGCACAGGCGGAACAAGTTCCCGCCCGGCGGCACTTTTACCGCAAGGGAGTTATCCTGGATTGTGTTTATCGACCAGTTGATTCACCTTCAAAGGCTCGTTTAGAGGGCCTGATAAAGGACATTAGCCTAAGCGGAATGGGGCTGGACGTCAGGACAAAAAACGCGCTAAAGTTTTCTCATAAGCCAGGGACTAAGTTCCACATAGAAACGGTGCTCCCAAACGGTAAAGAGATTGATTTTACTGCTAAAATTATTTCAGTGATAGATGATAGGACCCCCGGAAAACTTTTCCTGGGAATGACTTTTGATGAATTAGCGGACGGGGCAAGGAAGAGCCTTGGGTTTTTCCTTATGCCTACTTAGAGGGGAATATAGAACATGACCATTGATGGGTTGGTATACGGGTATGTAGCGAGTGAAGAGGCTTACCCGGATAAGGCGGTTATTATCGAAGAGGGGAGCAAGGGCGACTGGGTCTATGTGATTCTGGAAGGGAGCGCAAAGGTAAGAAAAAGGACACGCAAAGGAGTTGTGACCCTTGATACCCTCAGTGAAGGAGACATCTTTGGAGAAATGGTCTTACTGGAAACCGGCCAGGAGCTAAGGAGCGCATCAGTTGTGGCAGCAGGTGGTCCCGTACGGTTGGGCGTGTTGGACTCTGAACGATTGGTCAAGGATTATGGCACACTGTCGCCACAACTCAGGGCACTTATGAGGTCCCTGATCCGAAGGCTCAAAGAAGCGACCAGTAGCGTGTGTAACGCGGTTGTTGAAAATGCAGAGTGAGTGCATTCCCTGAAGCTTGATCAGGTGTTGCCGAGCGAACCAAATAAAACATAATGCCCTAACCCGGATAAACCGGAAAAGTGCCTATTTATCCCGCTTGCAGCGGGGAAGTTAAGGAGTCGCTTCGCTCCGTCTATTCACATAAAGTAGACAGAATTTCACAGATCTCTTCTGGCCGCTTCCAACTGACCCTGACAATGCTCCCATTTTAGAAGCGACGACTCCAGTTTTCCCTTGATATCATTATATTCATTGATCAAGGGTACGCTCTTTTTCGTATCCTCAAAAACTTTCGGGTCGGCAAGCCTTTCGCCCAGTTCTTTTTCTCGTAATTCGAGTTCAGCAATCATCTCTTCCAGTTGTTCCAGTTCAGCCAATATGGGTTTTAGTGTGTTATGGATCAACCTGCGCTTTTCTGCTCTTTTCCTTTTTTGCTCCTTCCGGTTCTTTCTTGTATTCTGGGAGCCCTGATCCTGATTTTCATCATGCAACCCCTCTTGAACTAAGTCATGTTCCAATTCCCTTTCCATTCGAGTGAGGTGATCATAGTATTCGTCAAGATTGCCTGGGTATTCTACAATTCCCCCTTCTCTAATGTCCCATATCTTTGTGGCCAACCTGTTGATGAAGGACTGGTTGTGGGAAACGAACAACAGTGTCCCATTGTAGTCTTTAAGTGCATCAATCAGTGTCTCGGAAGATGAGATATCCAGATGGTTGGTAGGCTCATCCATCACCATGAAATTTCCAGGTTTGACAAGGAGCTTTGCAAGCGCAACACGCGCCCTTTCACCACCCGAAAGAATACCGATTGCCTTGTCAACATCATTTCCTGAAAAAAGAAAGGCACTGCAAGCACCTCTGACAAAACCTATGGTCGCATGGGGAACAACCTGGTAGACTTCCTGGATAACTGTTTTTTGTGGGTCTAGCATTTCCGAGTGATGCTGAGCAAAATAACCTATGCGAACCCCGTGCCCCAGCCCGATTGTGCCCTCATCGGGTTTAATTTCTCCGGCCACCATTCTGAGCAAGGTGGTTTTGCCGCATCCATTCGGCCCGATAACCGCTATTCTTTCTCCTCTCAGTACAGTCCGGGTGAGGCGCTCATATAAGGTCTTTTCATCGAACCCTTTTGATACTCCTTTGATTGACAATACGTCTCTTCCACTTCGAGACACGTCAGGGAAGGAGAAATGAACGGTTTTTTCTTTGCGGTGCGTTTCAACCAACCGTATTTTTTTCGCCAATTTGATCTTGCTCTGCGCTTGCCTTGCCTTGGATGCCTTGGCACGAAATCTTTCTATGAATTTCTGGGCCTCCTTGATTTTCTGCTCCTGCTTTCGAGCTGTTGCCTCCAGGGATTTTCTCCTTTCCTCACGCGCTTTCAGATAGAAATCATAGTTCCCGCTGTAAAATATCATCCCTTCCGGTTCGAAGCTGACAATGCGATGGATCTGTCGGTTGACAAAGTCCCTGTCATGGGACACAAGGATCATGGCCCCCCTGAAATCGACCAAAAATTGTTCTAACCATCGAATGGATGGGATATCAAGGTTGTTGGTTGGCTCATCCAGGAGGAGTAAATCAGGCTTCTGGTATAGCAGGCTGGTCAGGGCAGCCCTCATTTTCCAGCCACCGCTCAGGGAAGAGATGGGACGGTCAAATTCCGTTTCTTTGAAACCGAGACCTGAAAGGATTTTTTCAGCTTCATGACGCGGGAACTGCTGTTCAAGGCTGTCTATTTTATGGTGGATCTCAGCTATCTTTTCGGCCAGTCTGGTCTGTTCCTGTTTCCTGGTCGCTGCTTTCAGTGACTGCTCTGCCTTTATCAGCTTGTTTTTTAAGGGTACCCGCCCTGGAATGGAGTCTATAACCGATTGGAGGAGGGGGCCTGATAAACCTTCTTGAATATCCTGCGGCAAATAACCGATCCTGGTCTCCCGTGCAACTCTAACTTCTCCGCTGTCAGGGGAAATTTCTCCCATTAGAAGTCGAAGCAGGGTGGTTTTTCCGGATCCGTTTGGCCCCACAAGCCCTATCCGATCCCCTGGTTCAACCTGTAGCCCGATCTGGCGAAAG
>JAIVXD010000173.1:0-5789 GCA_048636195.1 Anaerolineales bacterium | reverse complement strand
TTCCGGGAATTGGTCCAAAAATTGCCAGCGCGATTGTTCGCGAGAGGGCCAAAAGAAAGGGCTTTCAACAAATGGATGAGATGTTGTCCATACCGGGAATCGGCCCCGCACTTTATAGAAAGGCAACCCGTTATTTGACATTATAAGGGTTTATGGTAAGCGTTCATGGGTTAGGGACAAGGACAAAATTGAAGACCCGAAGTCCTCGTAAAAAATGCTGGTTTTGTCACATAATTGCCAAATACCATGTTCCAGACCCGCCTGCTCTAAAATAAGAAAACACCACGGCCCTTCTTTGGACAACGGTGAACGGTAACCGGTGAACTATAGATTTTCAGAAATCTCTAGGAGGCTGTCCGAGAATAGACTTCTACTGCGATCGGCTGCAAATTCTGATGGCTGCGTTGTCAAGCCCAAAACGTCCTCAACGTAGGCTACTGCTACGTCTACGGCCGTTTTGGCCTTGTCGCCTTGCCCTCAAAATTTTCGCTCGATCTCGCCACGAAGCCATTCTCGGACAGCCTCCTAGTGCGGGTTTTCGATAGAGATCTTTCCATGAGAATAAACAAAAAGCTTCCAGCCTGGGTCATCGGTCTGGCCGTGACCCTGGCTTTTTTATTTATCACCACAACCGGGATCTTTGATTTTACAGCGGCCCTCGAGCTGAAAACGCTTGATCTCAGGAGCAGAATTACTGCCTCTGAAGAGAGGGACCCGGATATAGAACTTGTGGTGGTTACTGATAATGACATATCCGAGTTAGGGCCTTTCCCATGGCCAAGGGATGTGCTTGCCCTATGCATTGATAACCTCGCGCTTGCCGGTGCAAAAGTGATCGCCCTGAACATATTGTTAAGCGAACCCCAGGAAAGTCCGGGTCTCAGGGCAGTCAGGCATTTGCGGGCAAACTATGAATTGTCAGGACTCGCCCAGCAGGGGGCAGGGCTTGTATTTTACAAAGAACTGTCCAAAGCCCTGGCCGGTCTGGACAATGATTCCAAGCTGTATAAGGCGCTGGAAAAGGCGGAAAACGTCGTATTGCCGATCAGCTTTGATCTCCAAAGTAGCAGCCATGATATTAAGGCCCCTGATTTTGTATCCAGGCATGCCTTTGAACGGACAGAAGGCCTTGACAAAGAAGGAACCAGGTATGACCTCAAGTGGTTTTCCAAATTAGAGCCTCTTGTCCCCTCCTTTGCAGAAGTTGCTGCGGGTATAGGCCATGTGAATTTTTTTAAGGATCAGGACGGATATGTCAGAAATCAAGACCATGTGCTGGGATATCTGAAAGAGATATATGTTCCCTCCTTTTCCCTGGCCATTGTAAAGGTCTTCAAAAACCTTAAAAATGAAGACATGACAGTCGTATTTGGCGAAGGAATCAATTTGAGGATCAGCCCGTCATCGGTAGTCAACGTTCCGGTCATTGATTCCCATATGAGGACCCCAATTAAGTGGAGCGAGGGGCCTGCTGCCGTCTTTCATCAAACACCTTTTGTCAAGGTCCTTAAAAACCAGGTCCAGACCAGCCTCTTCAGGGATAAGATTGTGATTATCGGCGCGACCGCACCTGGAATAAGTAATAGTTTTGCTACGCCCATATCAGGAAACCTGCCGGCGGTAGAGGTGGTTGCAAATTCTGTTGCAAATATCCTGAATCAAAATTTTATTTCTCGGCCTGACTGGCTTCCTATTATAGAATTTTTTATTCTTGCGGTCTTTGGCTTTTTTATTACTCTTGTCCTGCCAAGGATGAATGCTGAGCTCGGGGCTTTCACCAGCCTGGGACTTGTGGTTGGCTATTTTGGTATTGGTACGGCTCTCTTTCTCTTTTCAAACACCTGGTTAAGGGTTGCTCCTTCCATATTGCTCTTAGTTGTCGGCTATGTTCTGCTTATTTCCAAACGTTTTTTGAGTGCTGAAAAGAAGGAGGAGGATGGTGTGTCCCATTCTTCTGAATTGAATGAGTTGACGGATTTTCCGTCCCGGTCACAAGGCTCTTTTAATCTCGTTCTTGAAGAGTTCCGGCGGCTTCCGCTTGAGGAGGGAAAGACCAAAGATCTTCTCTATACATTGGGCCTGGGATATGAGCAAAACGGCCAGTTTTCAAAGGCCCTGGCAACCTACGGCCTAATCATGGAGCATGGGGGGAATTTCAAGGACCTGAATGAGCGGGTACGCAGGTTGGAAAATATGGATGCCTCATTGAGTGATGGGTCATGGGCGGGGAGGCAAGATGATGAAGGCGCACCGGTAGCTATGGAGACAAAGCCCTCCTTTGAGCGGTATGAATTAATGCGAGAGCTGGGCCGGGGGAAGACTGGCGTTGTTTACGAGGCACAGGATACCAGAACCAAACAGATTGTGGCGGTAAAAACAGTCAATTTAGCAGAATTCGGAGAAGGTCTTGCGGATGAAGTGGCGGATCGTATTTTCCGTGAAGCCGAATCCGCGGGCCTGTTGACCCATCCGAACATTGTTTCCATTTATGACTTTGGAAAAGAAAATGGACTGGTCTATATTTCCATGGAATATGTGGAAGGACAGGACCTGGGGCATTACACAAGGCCGGGGCATCTCCTCCCGCTCCGGGAGACCCTGGACATTGTGGCCGGAGTTGCAGATACCCTGGAATATGCCCATTCTAAGGGCGTCGTTCACGGTGATATTAAGCCTGCAAACATCATACGGATTAAGAAGACCAGTGATGTGAAGCTGACGGATTTTGGAATCGCTCGGGTTATGCCTTCCTCCAAGCACAAGAGAGGAGTGGAGCCTGGCTTCCCCTTCTATATGTCTCCAGAACAGCTATCCGGCAAGAAGACTGACGGTCGTTCGGATGTCTTCTCAGTTGGCGTGCTCCTTTTTGAGATGCTGACAGGGCAGAAGCCATTTAAAGGTGATGATATAAGTGATTTGATGCTCAGCATTGCCAGGGATAGACACCCGTCTGCCAAAGCCCTTAATCCCACAGTCCCACGTATCGTTGAAAGAATCATCGACAGGTCCCTTGAAAAGGATATAGAGAGTAGATATCAGACGGCAGGTCTCATGGCAGAGCAACTCAGAAAAGTGGTTGCAAAAATCGATGAGGTTGTGGCTCAGAAAAGGGCTGGGGTTTGAATGATTATTTTAGGAATAGACACTTCCTGTGACGATACCTCGGCAGCGGTTGTTTTGGATGGACAGCGCATGCTGTCCAATGTGATCCACTCTCAGGTTAAGCTCCATAACGCCTATGGTGGTGTTGTTCCGGAGCTTGCATCAAGGGAACACGTCAGGAATATTATGCCTGTGGTTCAGGAATCCCTCTTAAGGGCAAATATCCAGATGAGAGATTTGGACGGTATTGCCGTAACAGTGGGCCCAGGTCTTGTTGGAGCCCTTTTGGTAGGTCTCTATTATGCAAAGTGCCTGGCCTACGTTCATAACATACCCATGGTGGCTATAAATCACCTGGAGGGTCATATCCTTTCCATCTTTTTAGAGAAAGAGGTTCCATTATTTCCCTTTGTAGCTCTGACCGTGTCCGGGGGGCATACCAGCCTTTACCATGTTGAAGGATACGGCAGGTACACTCAGATGGGGCAGACCCTTGATGATGCGGCGGGGGAGGCATTCGATAAGGTCGCAAAAATCCTGGGGCTTGGTTACCCCGGAGGTGTTGCCATTGAAAAGGCAGCCCTGGATGGCAGGAAGGATAGGATTAATTTTCCCAGGCCATATCTGTCAAACGATTCTCTCGATTTCAGCTTCAGCGGTCTTAAGACTGCGGTGGCCCTGTATGTTAAAAAGTGGCGCGAGAGCGAAGTGGAAAATTATGACGTGACGTTGGCGGATGTCGCCTGCTCGTTTCAGGAATCTGTGGTTGATGTGCTTGTTAACAAGGTTATGCGGGCAAGGGAAAAGAAATCCGTTTCGGCGGTTATGGTTGCGGGCGGTGTGGCCTGCAACAATAGACTGCGGGCCAAGATGTCAGAGGCCGCCTTAACCCAAGGTGTGCCGGTTTATTTCCCTCGCCCGGAGTATTGTACAGATAACGCAGCCATGATCGCGGTGGCAGGTTATCATCGGATTTCGAATGGAGAGAGGGCGGATTTGTCAATGGATGTGAGATCCAAGTATCCCATTAATGACCTTTCTCCTATCAAAAAAATAGATGCCGTAACGTCTACGATTTTTATGGATTGATATATTTTGAACTTCCAAAGGCAGATCAAATATTACTATCTAAGATTTATTAGATTAAGGGGCGAGCCCCACGAATTGGCCCTTGGGATAGCATTCGGGGTATTTTCGGGTATGATGCCCATTGTGCCTTTCCAGACTGTACTGGCCATTACGCTGTCACTTTTTTTTAAAGGCAGCAAGATTACGGCGGCATTGGGGACATGGGTGAGTAATCCTCTAAACTGGTATTTTGTATACTACTACAGTTACAGATTAGGGGCTTGGATAATAGGCCTGCCGGAAAAAAACGCAGTCTTCTCATCAGTAATGACAGCCGTGCGGTCAGGGGAGGCGCCCATGGTCATAGTGGGAAAAATCTTCGGGGCCGGTACTGCTTTTGTCTCAGCCTTCCTGCTTGGAGGGTTTATTCTGGGGATTGTTTTTGGGGGCTTGTGCTTTTTTATCTTCCTACCCATTTTCAAATACATAAGAGCCTGGCGTCAATCAAGGGAGGAGCGCAGGAATTGGCGCGTACACGATCAATGAAGCCAGGGTCTGCCCATCATCGCCCCGCACAGCGGGACTCAGGCAGGATAGGCGGACCAGGATTTCGCGCCAAAAAGAGGCTTGGACAGCATTTCCTGGTTGAGCCTGAAATCATCAATAAGATTATTGGCCTCGCCGGATTTCAAAGCTCTGATCTGGTTCTGGAAATAGGCCCAGGTCAAGGTGCCTTGACTCTGCCGCTTGCCCGGACCGTTGGACATGTTGTTGCCGTTGAAAAAGACGCTCAGTTAGTTGATGCATTACAAAAACGCCTGAACAGGGCAGGGATTGCCAATGTAACCCTTATAAACCATGACATCCTCAAATGGGATTTCCGCGAGATAAGGCCTACTTTATCAGCCAGGCTCCTGGTTATTGGAAATCTTCCTTACAACATATCCACGCCCGTTTTGGAAAAACTGATTAAAAACCGGGAGTTGATTAGAAGGGCTGTTCTCATGTTTCAGCTTGAGGTTGCCAAAAGGCTGACTGCTTCTCCCGGCGGGAAGGCATACGGTGCCATGACCCTCTTAGTTAAATATCACGCTCATCCTCGCCCTTTGCTCGAAGTGTCAAAGGATGCCTTTAACCCCAAACCAAAAGTTGACTCCATGGTGATTGAGCTGGACTTTGAGAAGCCCTACCCCGGACTCTTATTAAATAATGAGGGCAATTTCAAAAAGATTGTAAAAGGCGCATTTGCCCACCGTCGAAAGACCATGGTGAATTCGCTCAAGGGTATGTCTACATCCTTGGATCGTGAGACACTTTTTGAAGTAATGAAAAGATGTGGGATTGATCCTGGAAGGCGGGCTGAAACGCTTGATATGGATGAGTTTCTATGTCTAACTGCCGCCCTTGCAGACACAGATTGAGCGAAGCGATACCACAAATCGTCAATATTCAATCGTCAATATTCAATTCCGGCTTGTCCGGGTTAGGGTTTAGTCATCGACCCAGTTCAAAATCACTTTACCGGATTCGCCTGAACACATTACCTCAAAAGCCTTTTCGTACTCTGTAAAATGGAAATGATGCGTAATAACGGGTTTAATGTCCAGACCAGACTGTAT
>JAIVXD010000172.1:0-5798 GCA_048636195.1 Anaerolineales bacterium | reverse complement strand
TTGCTTTTGTGTTTAGTTCTAATCTTTAAACATCTTTATACTATCGGCAGGAGAACCTGTCAAAATATTTGTTTTTGCAATAGTGAAGGTAAAATTTGGCAAAAATGAAAAACTGTAAAGGCAGGCAAAAACTCTAAACTGAAAAAGCGCTGTTTATCGATCAAAGTGACTGGAAAATATAACTGCACATAGCAAGGGAGGGCAGGGCTACAACTCCTCATAGCGTATTGGTATCAAGAGAGTAGCCCAGTCCCAACACTGCTTAAAAGGTCACGCACTTATGCTCGGCCATAAGATCAACTAAAAAAGGCGCACCTTCGATACGTACCCCCGGAAGCATCTCATCGGGGCATAAAAACCTGTGATCCAGTCAGGCCTTGCAGGCGATTATTTCAGCATCATTCTTGAGCAGGAAGTCTATTAATGGTTTCATCTCCTCGCCGGTGAGGGCCCTTGCCGTCTCTGCCATACCGAATTGGGCCCATGCGACCGCATCGTCCACAAGGAAGACCTTAACCTGGTGACCTTTTTCCCTGGCGATCATGGCAAATTGGAGCGGACTGGTAGCAGCCCCTGCCTTCTCGAATCCTTTCGAAATAATAAAAAGCATCTTGTCCATGTTTTCACCTCCTTTCTAAGCTCGATTCTTCACAAAAGAATACAGAGGCCTCATTGAGACCTTGTTTCTTTTCGCTTTTAATTATGCAGGCATATCTATCATAATTCCTTCAATCTCTGAAAGAATTTTATCATTCTTACTTCGGTTAAAGAGACTTGTTCATTTCTAAATGCGTTCATTTTTAGTGAACAAACAGCATGTCTGAACAAAAAGCCATAATATACTGATATCAAAGCTATGATAATTTTAAGCTAAATGCGTAACCTGCTGGCTAACGCCAGCTGATGAGGCGCTCGGAATGAGCCACGCCCGGCTTACCCCAGGTCGCTATCGATGCTATTGTGCGGCTTGTTGTCTTTTCCTTTCGGTTAGGCGGCGCATAGCGCTGACTGACACTCGATGGCGGAGCAGCTCGCACCCGTTAAGCGCCGTCGATAGTAGATAAATACTTCTCTAATGCATCTGTAATAATTGAATTTAGATTTGTCCCTTTAGATTTTGCAAATAGCATCGCTCTTCGATGCAAATCAGTTCCTGTGCGAACATTAAAGCTTCCCTTAAAGGGCGTTTCTGGCTCTTTACCCTCATCTTCACATAGTTTTAGATAGTCATCAACGGCCTCTTCAAATGCCGTGCGCAAACTTCTGACATCTGTACCCTCATAGCTAACAAGGCTTCGGATAAATTCAATTTTTCCATGGAATATCTGGTCTTCATCACTAAAATGTACGGAGCCAAAGTATCCTTTATATGCCATCATATCTTTCATATCATCCCCTCTCTTCTAAGGAGTTCCAAAATATCATTAATCACATACATTTTTACAATACGGTTGGGGTGAGGTTTGTGCAGTGTAATTGTGGGGGCTGTGGGGTGGACAAATCTCCTCCTTGAGCCTCCCGTTTTCCCAGTTTTTCTTTGCACATATCCCAGAGTTTTTAGCAAGCTTGTCAGCTCATCCCATGTGAAATCCTTTGGCCTTTGTTGCAACCTTGCTAATAATTTTTCTTTTCGACCCATTTACCCTCCTTTTTCAGGGGGAATATAACAGATTTATGTTGAAATTGCAACTAATATTAGTTGCCAATCGAAGGAGAGAATGTTTCTTTGTTGAAATAGAAATAGGGGAGATATAGAATCACCCCTATTCCCTGGATTGCCTATTTTAGGTTACAAAAGGGCTAAATTACCACCCCCATGTGAGGTACTGATGTATGGAATCGGAGGCCGCCCTACCTGCACCCATGGCCAGGATTACCGTTGCTGAACCTGTTACAATATCTCCACCGGCCCAGACGCCTTTTTTAGTGGTCTTGCCCGTCTCCAGATCAGCAATGACATAACCCCACCTGTTCAGTTCCAACCCTTCGGTGGACTGGGTCAAGAGGGGATTGGCCCCTGCGCCTACCGCAATAACAGCCAGGTCACATTCTAATTGAAATTCAGAGCCCTTGATAGGTACCGGACGGCGCCGTCCGGATTCATCCGGCTCCCCCAATTCCATCTTAAGGCACTCCATTCCCGTTACGCGGCCATTTTCATCTCCTATGAACTTGGTCGGTGCGGTCAGGAGGTAGAATTCAATGCCTTCCTCTCCTGCATGATGGATTTCAGCGGCTCGAGCAGGCATTTCCTCACGGGAACGACGGTAAACGATTCGCACCACGTCTGCACCCAGACGCATGGCGGTTCGCGCCGAATCCATAGCTACATTTCCGGCCCCGAACACGGCGACGTTTTTGCCCTTGGCAATGGGGGTGTCATATTCGGGAAATAGATACGCCTTCATAAGATTGGATCTGGTCAGGTACTCATTGGCTGAGTAGATACCTATGAGGTTTTCACCCGGTATGTTCATAAAACGCGGCAGACCGGCGCCAACTCCGATGTAGACGGCATCATATCCCTGTTCAAAAAGTTCATCTATGGATACGATCCGCCCTACTACTGTATTACATTCCAGTTTTGCGCCAAGCCTTTCAAGGAAATTCACTTCTGAAAAAACAATCTCTTTGGGAAGTCTGAATTCGGGAATACCATATACAAGGACACCACCGGGCTTGTGAAAGGCCTCGAATATTGTCACGTCATGGCCCTTGAGAGTTAGGTCTCCGGCTACGGTCAACCCTGATGGACCGGATCCTACTACAGCCACCCGTTTTCCGGTGGGCTTGGCCTTTGGGGGCAGTTCCCCAGTACCATGCTCGCGCTCGAGGTCGGCAACAAAACGCTCCAGATTACCAATGGCTACCGGTTCTCCTTTCTTGGCGAGGACACATACGCCCTCACATTGGTCTTCTTGCGGACAAACCCTGCCGCACACAGCCGGAAGGCCGTTTTTCTCCCATAATTTGCGAATGGATTTGGTGAATTCACCTTCCTTGATGAGTTTTATAAATGCTGGGATATCAATAGATACCGGGCATCCTGAAATACATGTGGGCTTTTTGCATTGAATGCATCTTTCAGCCTCCTTCATGGCCAATTCCTTGGAATACCCTAACGGAACCTCATTAAAATTCCGTCTTCTAACGTCAGGTTCCTGTTC
Organism: Anaerolineales bacterium; assembly: GCA_048636195.1. Lineage (GTDB taxonomy): Bacteria > Desulfobacterota > DSM-4660 > Desulfatiglandales > Desulfatiglandaceae > 4484-190-2. Next base: position 2,631 of record JAIVXD010000172.1, on the reverse strand, counting down.
CGGCATTGGTTGTCTGGGAATTTTTTCTTTTTTAACTTTTTTTTCTGCCATACTATGTTCCTCCTAAGCCAGCTTACATTCGCCCTTATATTTGCCATAGGCAGCGGCCTCTTCAGCCGTATAGGCCTGAAGGCGCTGCATCAACTCTTCAAAGTCAACTTCATGCCCGTCAAATTCAGGGCCATCCACACAGGCAAACTGGGTCTTTCCGCCTACACTCACACGGCAGCAGCCACACATACCGGTCCCGTCCACCATTATGGCATTAAGGCTAACAAGGGTTTTGACCTTGAATTGTTCAGTAACCTTGCACACGAATTTCATCATTGGCACAGGCCCGATTCCCACCACGAGTTTTACATCTTCCTTCTCCAGGACCTCCTTGAGCACATCGGTCACGAACCCGTGATGGCCGTAAGATCCGTCATCCGTGCATACATATAATTCGTGGGAGGCTGCTGTCATTTTGTCCTCCAGGATCAGAAGATCCTTGGTCCTTGCGCCAATAATGGCAATTACATTGTTGCCGACCTCCTTGAGTCCACGCGTAATGGGATGCATGACGGCAACGCCCGTACCTCCTCCCACGCAGACCACGGTTCCCACTTTTTCAAGGTGAGTGGGCTTGCCCAAAGGGCCTATCACATCCTGGAACTTATCCCCCACCTGAAGGGATTTGAACAGGGCCGTGCTTTTTCCGACAATCTGATATATAATTGTAATGAGGCCTTTTTTTGGGTCGGTTTCAGCCATGGTAAGCGGAATGCGCTCTCCTGTTTCATTGGCTTTCAAGATGACAAACTGCCCCGGTTTCGCCTTTTTGGCGATCAGGGGCGCGCTGATCTCATTCAGGACGACCGTGCCATCGGCCATTTCCTGGCGTTTCAAAATCTCAAACATTACGCACCTCCAAACTGTAAAGTCAAATTTACCGAACTCCGTTTACCATACCCCTTGAGGGCTGTCAAAAGAAAACTCTATGTTGGTATGGTAAAGCAAAAAAAATGCTTAACTCAATGATTTTAGCTCATAATTGTCCTGTTCTGTGTTGGCCGGATTCTTGGCCAGAATAAGCTCCACACCAGCTTCCTTGAGCAAGACTGCAGCCGTACCTTCCTTTATTTCGGCGACTACTACCTGATCGGGTTTAAGGCCCAGTAGCCAGCGACCCACAAGCAGGCCTTTTTTTGTCTCCTCTTGCCAGTGAGGATTTTGAACGTATTCTTGGCCAATAGTTTCGTGGCTTTTGCGGTCCACGGTCTCTACTAAAAACCAGGGTGCTCGGGCAAGGTGGGGCTCAATGAGCCCTCCGGGCTCTTTGACCGGTGTCAACCTGCGGAAGTGAGTTGATTGGCGGCTATGGGGTTTGACACTAACCATAACCACACGGGGAAAATGCTGGTGGATTTCGTTTTCCAGTAAATGGGCGATCTTATCTGCCAGCTCTTGAGAATGAGACCGTATGACCACATCAAGATCCAATATAAAACGACCGCCGGCTGTGCGGCTCAGGCATCTCAGCACATGTTCAACCCGTGCATGAGATTCAACAAGCCCTATGATCTCTCTTTCAGTCTCTCGATCAATGGCCTCATCCATCAGGTCACGCACTGCACGCAAGAGCAACTGCCCACCCGACCAGAAAACAAAGACAGAAACCGCCCCGGCAGCCCATCGGTCTAAGCGCAAGCCAAAGTAGGCGCCTATCAAGCTCACAACGACCACGGCCGTGGAGAGCCCGTCTGCAAGATAGTCTCGAGCATCGGCCTCCAGGGCAATGGAATGAAGCCTCTTTCCGGAGCGAAGCTGGTAAAGGCCAAAGGCCAGTGTGATAACCAGAGATGCCACGGCCACCGGCAGGGCCACTTTCACATCCGGCAAGGTATCGGGCCCCAGAAGTGCCCTGCGGGCGATCTCGTAGCCTGCCACAATAACGGCCACCGAGGTAACCAGGGTGGCTACAGTCTCGGCTTTATAAAGCCCATAGGGAAAGGAAGGGTGCTGCTTGCCGGCCAGCCACAGGCCAAAAAAAGTCGCCGCAGAACCGATTATATCTGTGGCCGAATGGATCGCGTCTCCCAAAAGTGCTGAAGAACCAGACAATATCCCAGCCAGGCCCTTGCTAAAGGCCAGTATGAAGTTGAGGCAGACCGAGATCGCTGCTCTTTTGCGGGCCCGTTTGATATCTGTCCTGCTGGTATCAGCCTAATCTGGTGCTTTTTTCAACGGCTCCAAAGCCTGGTTTTGAGAAAAATCATTTGCACGTTTCTTGATGCGATAATTCTTTTCCATAAGTTGAAAAAAAAGGTTTTAAAGTGTATAATTCAATCTATCGGCCTAAACCACTACCTATAGTTGTTGCACTATAAGAAGGTTTTATCGCTTAAGGAGTTAGTTGATCTTAAATGAACTGAAGTGAGCTAAAGTATCTAAAGTTAAGTTTTGATATAAATATAAGGACCCAGTTTGGCAGATAAGGAAAAAAAGAGCAAGCCAAAGGCCAAAGAACATTCTTTGTCCAGTTGGTTGAAAATTAAGTTTCTGGGAAAAGGCGAAGGACCCGGCCCTGTTGATACCCAATTCCTTACCGATCTTTCAGGCATCAAGACAATTGGACGATATGAGATCGTA
>JAIVXD010000171.1:0-5798 GCA_048636195.1 Anaerolineales bacterium | reverse complement strand
ACCGAGCTCTTTGTCCCTGTGAACACCACATATAAGGACCCGGAACTTGCAGGCCGCTGGGAAGACATAATAGCGCTTCGGAAAGAGGTCACAAAGGCACTGGAACTTGCGAGAAAGGAAAAGAAAATCGGGCACCCCCTGGATGCATCCGTAACGGTCGGTCTGTCGCCTGATCTCATGGAAAAAATAGCGCCCTATCGGGAACAGCTCAGATCAATGTTTATTGTTTCCTCGGTGGATATAAAGGACATGGATCAGCTTGAGAAAAGCCTTGAAAGCGAAACATTACCGGGTCTCAGAGTAAAGGTATCGCCTTCAACTGATCCTAAGTGCGAGCGCTGCTGGGTTCATGATCCCACTGTGGGAAATGACACCAGCCGTCCCACCATCTGCAAAAGATGTATTCAGGCCTTGGCCGAAATGGGGTAAGGGATTGAAGAAACGTTATCATCTGATGGCCTGGCCAGCGGTGGCCGTGATTGTCCTGGATCAGTTGTCAAAATGGGCCGTTTTGCGCAGTTTGAGGGTACATGAATGCGTGCCAGTGCTCACGGGCTTTTTTGATCTGGTCCATGTGCGAAACAGGGGCATGGCTTTCGGCCTTATGAACCGGCCGGGCATTGATTTTACCTTCTATTTTCTTGTAGCCGCCAGCCTGGGGGCGGTTGTGTTATTACTGGTCTGGTTTTTAAAGCTTAAAGATGGCGACAGCCGACTAACTTTAGGGCTTTCTTTAATTCTGGGCGGGGCCGTGGGCAACCTTATTGACCGGCTCAGATTTCGCGAAGTGATCGATTTTCTTGACTTCTACCTGGGTCAGTATCACTGGCCTGTATTTAATCTGGCTGATTCAGCCATTACAGTTGGCACATTCCTGGTGGCCTTAAGTCTTATTTTTAAGCGCAAAGAAGTGCCTAAAATGAGCTAAATCAACCATCCCTTTATCTCCTGCGCTGAAAAATCCTTCTTGTCATAAAAAAACAAAAACAGTTCTCGAAATTTCCTTATCAGGTTTCCATCTTCTATTGCCTCCACAAGAGATAATTTCTCCTTTGGGTCATAAAACCCCTTTAGTTTTAAAAACAACTCCCGGGCAAAAACAACCTGATCCTCGTTAAGGCGTTCCCTCTGGGAAATTACTTGAAGCAGAGAAAAAAGGGGTTTGAGATATGGCGGCATTGTCTTGTAGTTGTAATAGAAGGCGTCCCTTTCAGACCGGTATTTCCGTGGCGCAAATTTTTCGATGATATCAATCATCTCATCGATTTCATCTTTTCTATGGTGTCTTCTTTCCTTTTTTCTATTGGAAAAAATGTCCCATTTCACAGGGCTTCTACTCCTTCAATTAGTGATTTTGTAACTTCTCAAAGAACCGAAGATTCTGATTCAGCTTCTCCAGCTTGAGGGTCATGGTTTCCACCTTCTCTCTTACTTCCTCAACGATTTCAGCCGGGGCCTTTTCTAAGAAACCTTTATTGGAAAGCTTCCTGTTTGAAACCTTAATTTCTTTTTCAATCTTTTCTATCTGTTTTCCCAGTCTTTTCCTTTCTTCCTGAAAGTCCAGGATGCCTTTGAGTAGCACGTGAATCTGGTTTTGGCCAAAAACAGCAGTTGCAGATGCCTCCGGTTTTGGAATCCCGGAAGCAATGGTAGCATCTTCCACCTTGGCAAGGGTCTTGATATGCACCAAGTTGCTGCTTAAGAAATCCGCTTCTTCTTTTTCAGCCACGTCAATAAGAATATTGACTTTCTTGGAAGGAGATATATTCATCTCACCGCGGATATTGCGAATTCCGGTGATAACGCCCATCAGCAAGTTCATCTCTTTCAGGGCATTTTCGTCCTTGATATAATCAGAGGCCTCAGGGAACCTGGCAATCATAATACTCCCTTCTGTCCCGGGTAGCTTTTCCCAGATTTCTTCTGTCACAAAAGGCATAAATGGGTGCAAAAGTTTTACTGCTCCCATGAGCACCTCTTGAGCGACGGCCTTCGTGGATTCTTTTACGTCCCTGTCTTTTCCATAAAGCCCCTGTTTGGCCATCTCAAGATACCAATCACAGAATTCGTGCCAGATGAAATGATAGCAGAGGTTTGCGGCGTCATTAAAATGAAAGCCTTCGATAGCCTGCGTGATCTCTTCTGTGACCTGGCCGAGCCTTGTCAAAATCCAGCGGTCAGGGAGCGAATGGACTCTATCTTTCTCCTCCACGTTTCCTTCAGTATCCAGATTCATCAAGACGAGCCGTGTAGCATTCCATATCTTATTTACAAAATGCCGGTACCCAAGGATCCTTTCTTCAGAGAGCTTGATATCCCTCCCCTGTGCAGCGAGGGCTGCCAGGGTAAAACGAAAGGCATCTGTTCCGAACTGATCCATTACCTCGAGAGGATCAATAACGTTGCCCTTGGATTTGCTCATCTTTTTGCCTTCTGCGTCTCTCACAAGGGCATGTATATACACCTCTTTAAATGGGATATCTCCCATGAAATGGAGCCCCATCATCATCATCCTGGCTACCCAAAAAAAGAGGATATCAAAGCCAGTGACAAGGACCGAGGTCGGATAAAAAGTATTGAGTTCTTCGGTTTGGTCAGGCCAACCGAGTGTAGAAAAAGGCCATAGTGCCGAACTGAACCATGTATCAAGGACATCTGTTTCCTGTACGAGGTTTTTGCCCTTACATGCCTGGCAGTTTAGCGGCATCTCCCTGGCCACATGCACCTCCCCACATTCTTCACAATACCAGGCCGGGATACGGTGGCCCCACCAGATCTGCCTGGACACGCACCAGTCCTTGATATTATCCATCCACTCAAAATAGACCGTTTCCCAGTTGGCGGGGTATATCCTTGTTTTTCCATCTCTGACCGCCCTGCTGGCATTTTCAGCAAGTGGCCCCACCTTCACAAACCACTGTTTTGAAAGAAGTGGTTCGATCATAGTCTTGCACCGGTAACAGTGCCCAATTGCATTTTGGTAAGGCTCTACCTTTTCCAGCAACCCCTCATGCTTGAGGTCTTCAAGGATCTTTTCGCGGCATTTAAACCTGTCCATGCCCTGGTAGGGCCCTGCAAGGTCGTTCATCATTCCGTTTTCATCAATGACCTTTATTCTTTCCAGTTGGTGGATATTACCGATCTCAAAGTCATTGGGGTCATGGGCAGGCGTGATTTTTAAGGCACCTGTGCCGAATTCCTTATCCACATATTTGTCAAAAATGACGGGAATCGGCTTATTCAGTACCGGCAACAGCACATGTAATCCGGATAAATTCTTATAACGCTCATCTTCCGGGTTCACTGCCACGGCAGTATCACCCAACAGGGTTTCAGGACGCGTCGTGGCAACCACCAAATGGCCCTTTTGTTTTTCAAAGGTATAGCGAATATAATATAGAAAGCTGTCAGTTTCCCTGTGCTCTACTTCAATGTCGGCCAAAGCCGTATGGCATCGAGGGCACCAGTTAATAATGTAATCTCCCCTGTAAACAAGCCCTTCCTCATAAAGATGAACAAAAACCTCCCTGACCGCCCGGGACAGCCCCTCATCCATGGTAAAACGTTCCCTGCTCCAATCGCACGAACACCCCAGCCTTTTCAACTGGTTTATTATCAACCCGCCATACTTCCTCCGCCACTCCCAGACCAGTTCAATAAAATTTTCCCGTCCCACAGTGTGGCGATCAGTCCCCTTGGAGGCAAGGTCTTTTTCTAATACATTCTGGGTGGCAATCCCTGCATGATCAGTCCCCGGCTGCCACAGGACATTGTAGCCTTTCATTTTCTTGAACCGGCAAAGGATATCCTGGAGAGTGTTATTTAGGGCATGACCCATGTGTAAAGTCCCGGTCACGTTGGGCGGTGGAATAACGATACAGAATGGCTTTCTATCAGAGAGAGAATCCGCCCTGAATAGTCTATTATCTTCCCAGTATTTATACCATTTCCGTTCAACATCTTTAGGTTCATAACCTTTGGCTATGCTCTCTATTCCCATCTATATCCACTCCTTAAAACAAATTTAATCACAAGGTTCATATATCAAGATCAAACAAAACCATCAAGCTAACCCATGCCTGTCGTAGTGCAACGAAGATCCCGCTGTCGGGGCCCCGCGGAACGCGGGGTTATCCTGTCAAACATTTTTTAAATGGCGAACTACTAACAGCGACTAAAACTAAAAAGGGGGTTGCATTGTTGACAACCCCCTAATTCAATTCTGCTTCTCCGAAATTTCTACCAGTGCTATCGGGCCCACTTGCTAAGATTCAAGGCTCTCCTTCAGGGTATCAATGGCTTCTGCGATTAATTTCTCGGCAACGGTCGTAAATGTCTCTCTTGCGACCTTCTCTACGACATCCTGCACCACGCTTGTTATGATAGTCTCTATCCTCTCCTCAGAAATCTCAACCCGTCCTTCTGGGGCAGAAACAATAGCTGCCGCTGCCGCTCCGCTCCCAAGCTGTTCCTCCTGCATTTCCGGCACCTCGCTCAAATCCTCCTCTAAAAAGTCAGGTGCAATAACCGCCCCTGCTTCCTCAGGCTCTAACTCAAAGGCTTCAGATGCAGCCAGGCTTTCAATGTCCAAATCAGTCTCAACTATCGTATCAGCGTCGGGTACGCTATCAAGGTCACTCTCCATAAGTTCAAGGTCTGATTCGCCCTTTCCAGATTCCTCCAGGCTTTCAAGTGCAGCACCGAGCTGCATTTCTACAACCTGAGAAGAGTCTCCATCCGGTGGTTGACCTGATTCAGCCGAAGTCAATTCCGTGCCCTCATCAGTACTTACATTTTCCTCAACAGCGTCTTCGCCATCCAGCAATTTTGCGATCTCTGCAGATTCAGAATCCTCGGCCAGTTCTGCTGATCCGACAGCGCCCAGCTCGAATGTCCCCAATTCTTTGACCTCTTCATCGAGATCCACCTCAAAGTCCTCCGATATTTCCTCTTCCAGGGCTTGAGCTAACTCATCTGAACCCAAATCCGATTGAGATTCAGCACCTAACGCTTTCAAAAACGATTCGTCTCCCTCCGGCAATCTTATGGTCTCTTCAGGTTCAAAACTTTGGACTTTTTCTTCTGCTTCGACAATATCAAATTCAGATGTTTCTAATTTTTCGAACTCGGCATCCAGATCCGCCTCAAAATCGTCCAACATTTCCTCTTCTTTTGCTTGAGCTAACTCACTTGCCTCCGAATCCGACATGACCTCAGTAACTTCGCTCTCGTTGGCAATTTCCTCTTCATCCAGTACTCTCGTAATATCTTCAGACCCAGGATCTTCAACCAGTTCACCCTTTTCAACAATATCATCAAGCTCTATGATTTCCTCATCCTCTGTGGAACCGCCACTTGCAGCATCAACATCCTCCTTTGACAAATCGTCAAACTCAAAATCAAGGAGATCTTCCTCGCCTTTTTTCCCGTTTTCAAATATATCTTTATTCTTTTTCATGGCGTAACTCCATAGGGCTATTAATGAATGATTTCTGTAAAATAATACCTATTTAATTTACCACAATCATTTTTTTCTGTCAATATTTTTCACATTGTTATTAAAGAAAATAATATAACATAATTATTATCTAATTTTAACAAATTTATCTTCTTTTTCCCAAGTAAAACCCGCGCCCATCGAAAATCCCGCTATTCGGGGGAGGACGTGGATTTCTATTTTGAATTGAACAGCAATCTATCGGTCCTATTACCTTAACCACATGAAACCTTGTCAGGCTTCTTGACCTCATGCAAAAAAACTGGTAAAAAAATCTGTAACCGTTCACAGGTTCAGGGTT
>JAIVXD010000170.1:0-5799 GCA_048636195.1 Anaerolineales bacterium | reverse complement strand
ATTATTATTGAAATGGCCTCCGGATCGTATGGGGTTATGGGGCAGAGAAAAGCCGGTAACATCGTACTTATTGAGAGAAAAAACCCTCCTTTCGGATGGGCCCTGCCAGGAGGTTTTGTGGATTACGGCGAAAGCCTTGAAGTTGCGGCTGTAAGGGAGGCGGAGGAAGAGACTTGCTTGAAAGTAAGGCTTCTGTATCAACTGGGCGCCTATTCAGCTCCCACAAGAGATCCGAGGTTTCACACGATTTCCGTAGTTTTTGTAGCCAGTGCAACAGGAACACCCAAGGCCGCTGACGATGCAAAAGATGTTGGCATTTTCAGCCGTGATTCCCTTCCTGAAAACCTGGCTTTTGATCATGGAGAGATCCTCCAGGACTATTTTAAGAAATGTTCCGCAAAAAATTAAGGGCCATTCTTGTTCCTGCCTTCCTACTCTTTCTCCTCTTAGTAGCTTTAATCCTCCTTCTTAACAGCCTGATACAAAACCCCTCTGTTCAGCGCTATTTGTTGGGTGAACTGTCCAAAGCAATAAAATATGAACTTAGCGCGGGCCAAATAGAAATCAGCTTGTGGGATGGGATCGGGATCACCGCCCATAATTTTAAGGCCAGATCAAGGGTGGGTCCCGAAAGCATTGTGGCATCGAGAGTCAGAGTTAGCCTCGATGCAGGGGAATTGATAAAGGGGCGTGTTGTCCCCACCAGGATTTTCCTGTTTCGCCCGCGGGTTGAATTTGCTTTTGAAAAGGGTTGGGGTGCTTCAAAGTCCGATCAGGTGTCGGACATAAAAGCAATGCTTTTACAGAGATTGGCAGGGTTTCCTGCTGTCTCCGCAGAAGATGCCCGGGTCTGCATCAAGGATGTACCATTTGAATTTGATCGTCTTTATTCAAATGTATCCCAAGTGAAGGGAGATCCACAAAAACTTCAGGTAAGCCTGCGGGGGAGGTTTGTATATAAAAAAGAGAAGATCCCTTTTACCATGAGAGGAACTATTGGCCAGGATGCAAAGGGGGAGAACGAGCCCTTTGCGGAAGTGACAATAAAAATCAGCAAGATCCCTCTGACATGGATACCATCCTTTGAATCCTTGCCTGTAAAGGACGGACACGCAAAGGTCCACATAAAGCTAAAGGGCTCACTGGATGGGCCAGTTTCAGCCGAAGGAGAGATCATTGCTGATGGTCTTCGCTTCTCACTTGTTAAGGCTGATAAGAAAAAGGAGTTTTCCCTGCCAGATCTTGCCGTAGCCTTTGAGGCATACTATTCAGACAAAGTCTTACAAATCCCATCCTTGCGGCTCAGTGCCCTGGACTTTTCGCTGGCTGCAAGCTCAAAGATAGACCTTAAAGACAGCTCAAATCCACATTTACTCTTGAAGGTCAAGAGTCCTTTTATGCCACTAAAGACCTTTAAAGGAATCTTTCCGACATCCCTTTTACCCCAATGGATCGAGAACAGACTTTTTCCCATGCTCGCAGGGGGTAATGTCCGCGTGGATCTTTTTTCTTTGGATGGAACAATAAAACAGCTTAAAAACTTGGACCGGCCCGAAAATGCCGATGCCCTTTCAATGAAACTGGCGTGGAGAGACCTTGCGGTTTTGATAGATAAAAGTGCCTTGCCTTTTAAGGAAGTCTCCGGTGAACTTAATATCGAAAATGGAGCGCTCCTTATTTCTGATGTACATGCCGGTTTTGGGCGCTCAACCATCAGGCAGGGCACTTTCCATGTCAAGAACCTTTACCGGGATGCCATTACGTACGATATAACGGCAGGTGGATCGTTTGATTTCCAGGATCTCATGCACCAGCGAGAGGTACACCTGATTCCGCTTGATGTACGCCAGAGACTAAAAGAATTTGAGTCTGTTTCAGGTAACCTGGAGGCCCGGGTTCGGGTTAGATATAAATCGGGTTGGGACTATGTCAAGATCCTGAGCAGCGATTTCCGCATCAAGGAATGCTCCATTATCCATAAACAGTTGCTCATGCCTCTGGCGCTGGATGAGGCCCATATTCAAATCGACGGGAAGGGTCAGAGCAAATTCCAGGGTAAAGGCCTGTGGGGAAAGTGTGAATTTGACACATCCGGTTCACTCGACAAGACATGGGAGACGGGCAAGGCCTCTGTTGTGGCCCGGGGAGATCTGAACCAGGTTATCAGTCATTTCTATCAGGGTCATAAATTACCTATTAAATTTAGCGACCTCGTGCCCTGCCGCATTTCCGTATCCAGACTGAAAGACAACTGGTCCTTTCAAGGTGAGGTTGATTTGGAGGGGATAACTCTTGAGACAGCATCTTTTTCATTAAACCCGCCTGGAAAGGCAGACAAAGTTACTTTCAATGTAAACCTCCGCCCCGGGGAAAAACTTTACCTTAATGAGTGCAGCTTTATAATGGGAGGCTCTTCTCTCCAGGTTTCCGGTTCCTACGACCTGCGGGACAGAGATTCATTGGATGTAAAGGTATCCACTGAGAAACTATCGCTGGAGGATTTAGGGGTCCGATTCAAGAAAGGGGGCACCCTGGCAAGAGGCATCCTGGCCTGTCAGCTCGATGCGCATACTTCTTTTCAACACCCTTTAAGGACTTCTGTAAAAGGAGAGATTGCGGCCCAAAAACTGTCTTTTGTTTTGGATCGGCTCCCTTCCCCCATCAGCGATTGTAATTTGAAAGTAGCATTTTCAGGGAAAGAGGCCCAAATTCATTCCCTAAAAATGAAAGTAGGCCAAAGCCCTATCAATATCCAGGGGCATTTGATGGGCTGGGATGGCCTGAAAGGGGATCTGACTATCAGTTCCGACTATCTGCATTCCTCTGATTTTGTGGGCAAGGAATTTAGTCCCTTGTCAGGCAGTAAGAAGCCAGAGCTACACCGTTTCATAAGGGAGACGGACATCAGTATAAATTTGAAGGCGGTTCGGGGTCAGTGGCAGGCTTGTAAATGCGGTCCTTTAGAAGCAGAAGGGTCTTTTCGATCAGGGGATTTTTATATCAACCGTTCCAGGCTTCAGATAGATCATGGTTTTTTAAAAGTGGAAGGTTATATCAAAAATGGAAAGGAGCCTGACATATCCTTTTCCAGTTATATTAAGACAACCAGGCAGCCTGTGAAGGACCTCGTTCAAAGCCTTGGTTTTGAGGATACTCTCATAGAGGGTCTTGTGACCTTGGAGGCAGTGATTCACGTAAATGGCAAAGAAAAAAAGGATCTGATTTCAGAATTGACAGGCAATATGAATATCCTTGTGGAAGAGGGTATTGTAAAAAAATCCCGTACCATATTTCAGGTTTTGCATTTTCTGAGCCTCCAGAAAATATTCAAGCGGAAGCCGCCGGATCTTTCAAAAGAGGGGTTCTATTTCGAAAGCATTGGAGGGCATATTGTGATCAACAAAGGTGTCCTTAAAACAGAAAACCTCACAATAAAAAGCCCGGTTTTTAATGCAGTAGCCAAAGGTATTGGGGATTTGACAAAAAAGCAGGTGGATTTTCACCTTGGAGTTCAGCCCCTGGGGACTATTGACTGGATAGTAAGCAAGATTCCAATAGCCGGCTACATCCTCACTGGAGAGGGAAAATCATTACTTGTTTACTACTTTCAGGTGAAAGGGCCCTGGTTTGAACCAGAGGTGCAATACATCCCTTTGCAAAACATAGGTGGCAATACGATTGGTTTTTTCAAACGTTTATTTCTTACACCTGAGCGTCTTTTCAAAAACCTGGGCGATGCAATAAAAGGATTTGATTATGGGACTGTTCCTTTGACCAAAGAGGAATTGCCCGATGGTCCTTAGGTCGGCCTTATAGGTTACGTTTCTTCTAAAAGATCCCGGAGGGCCGGCTTCAGATAAATATTACTAAGATCAAAACGCCTCAGGGCCTGGGTGAGCGTTTGTACTTTTTCCCCAACAGTGGCTTTTGTGTTGACAATGATAACCTGTTTGTCCCTTATCCGACAAAGACCTCCTGAGGGGAAAGCTGTCTCACTTTCTATATACTCGTACCGGATCTGTATCCCAAGGGTGTGAGCCAGCGCCTCGAGATGACCCAGAACTACTGTTTCATCCAAGCCGGGTTCCTTACCCTAACGTTGCAGACCTGAAACGTTAGGGTTTACTCCGTCTATTAAGGAGGTTAATTCAACCTCTTCATGTCCTCAACCAATTGCCGCACAGCATCTGCGGAATGGTCAAGGGCCACCTTCTCGTCATCCGTGAGCCGGATCTCAATGATTTCTTCAATACCGTTTTCACCGAGCTTCACCGGTACACCAATAAATAGATCGTGGATGCCGTACTGCCCATCTAAGCAGGCGGCGCAGGGAAGAATTTTTTTCTTGTCCTTCAAAATTGCCTCGGCCATCTCAACGGCAGCAGATGCAGGCGCGTAGTAGGCGCTGCCCGTTTTGAGAAGACCAACGATCTCTGCACCGCCGTTTCTTGTCCTATCTACAAGGGCTTCGATTCTCTCCTGGGGCATCAATTCAGTGATGGGGATCCCGGCCACCGTGGAGTATCGGGGAAGCGGAACCATGGTATCACCATGGCCCCCAAGCACAAAGGCGTGGGTATTTTCCACCGATACATTGAGTTCCATGGCGATGAAGGCACGAAAGCGAGCAGAATCGAGAACGCCGGCCATCCCAATGACCCTGCTTTTAGGAAATCCGCTGGTTTCATATGCCACGTGGCACATGGCGTCTAAAGGATTGCTTACAATTATCAGGATTGAATCGGGAGCAACCGCTGCTATTTCCTTTGTGACAGAGCTCATAATACCCATATTGGTGGACAGAAGATCGTCTCGACTCATACCAGGCTTCCTGGGAATCCCGGCCGTGATGATAACAATGTCCGAGTTTTTTGCGTCACTATAACTGCCGGTAATCCCTGTGAGTTTTGCATCATGCTTTTCAATTGGCGCTGCCTCGGTAAGGTCGAGGGCCTTTCCGGCTGGAACGCCTTCAATGATATCAAGTAAGACCACATCAGCCAGCTCTTTTTCCGCAAGGCGCATGGCAACAGTGGCTCCCACGTTACCAGCACCTACAACTGTCGCTTTTTTTCTCATTTTTATTCTCCTTTCCTTATGGGAAGATAATGTTATAATTTGAGAAGCTTTTTGACGGCATTGACTTACCGCCGGCCTTTGCTAAATGAATTTGCCATTAGTATAAAGAAGAAGCCCCTCTGGGTCAAGTAAACCGATTCAGTGAATCTCCCTTTGAACGCGTTTTTCCGGTGAAATTTTTTATACAGGCTTCCCACAAAAAGGACAGAAGCGGAATGTTGATTCCAAAGGCTTGCCGCAATTGGGGCAGGCCTGATCAGCGCTTTCCCGGGGTCCAGTCCATATCCCTCCTGATTCAGCAGATACACTCCCGCATCTCTGGCATTGCACAAAAGGAGCTCCTTTTTTAACTCGAAAGATGGGCAGAAAAAAGGCAGAGAAGTAGTGATCAACCCTCTTTAGATGTGCCTGGTAAAGGCCACAGGTGGGACACATTCTTGGCTGGTTATCAAGGTTTACGGTTTTCGGTTGTACTCCGGCTATGACAAAAAACATGGTATTTTAAACTCAGGGGCTTCGCCCCAATTGGAATGTTGGCCCGCCCTGGTGCAATTTGTTGTTGATTTGACGTATGTCATTGCAATTCAAATTTGATTTAAGACTCAGAGTGTTGAGTAGCGGTCTGGGCCAGGGAATGATGGAACACTGGAATAATGGGTTTTGGGGAATTGACGGAATGGGTTATTGGGAAAATCAAGTTGACAAACCATAAGAGAAATG